>NZ_JBEXPH010000164.1:0-19033 GCF_040611955.1 Streptomyces sp. NPDC006510
CGGCGCCGGGGCCCCGATGCCGGGCAGTCCCAGCATCACCCCGGCCGGCTTGGCGGCCTCGGTGGCGTGGCGCTTCTCCCAGGCGTCCCCGGCCCGGGTCCGCCGCACGGCCACCGGTGCGCCCTCGGCGAGCAGGTGGTGCGGGGCGGCGTAGCTGATCTCGACGGTCACCACGTCGCCCGGCCGCACGTCCTCGTCCGGCTTGGTGAAGTGGACCAGGCGGTTGTCGGGGGCGCGGCCGGAGAGGCGGTGGGTGGCGCCGTCCTTGCGGCCCTCGCCCTCCGCGACCATGATCTCCAGCGTCCGGCCGACCTGCTTCTTGTTCTCCTCCCAGGAGATCTCCTCCTGAAGGGCCGACAGGCGCATGTACCGCTCCTGGACGACCTCCTTGGGGATCTGCCCCTCCATCTCGGCGGCCGGGGTGCCGGGGCGCTTGGAGTACTGGAAGGTGAAGGCATTGGCGAAGCGCGCCTCGCGGACCGCATGCATGGTCTGCTCGAAGTCCTCCTCGGTCTCGCCGGGGAAGCCCACGATGATGTCGGTGGAGACGGCGGCGTCCGGCATCGCGGCGCGCACCTTCTCGATGATGCCGAGGAAGCGCTCCTGGCGGTACGAGCGCCGCATCGCCTTGAGGATCGTGTCGGAGCCCGACTGCATCGGCATGTGGAGCTGGGGCATCACATTGGGCGTCTCGGCCATCGCCGCGATCACGTCGTCCGTGAAGTCGCGGGGGTGCGGCGAGGTGAAGCGGACCCGCTCCAGCCCCTCGATCCTCCCGCAGGCGCGCAGCAGCTTGGAGAAGGCCTCGCGGTCGCCGATGTCGGAGCCGTACGCGTTCACGTTCTGGCCGAGCAGGGTGATCTCCGAGACACCCTCGGCGACCAGGGCCTCGATCTCGGCGAGGATGTCGCCGGTGCGGCGGTCCTTCTCCTTGCCGCGCAGCGCCGGGACGATGCAGAAGGTGCAGGTGTTGTTGCAGCCGACGGAGATCGAGACCCACGCGGCATAGGCGGACTCGCGCCGGGTGGGGAGCGTGGAGGGGAAGGCCTCCAGGGATTCGGCGATCTCGATCTGCGCCTCCTCCTGGATCCGGGCGCGCTCCAGCAGCACCGGCAGCTTGCCGATGTTGTGCGTACCGAAGACGACGTCGACCCACGGGGCCCGCTGGACGATCGTGTCGCGGTCCTTCTGCGCCAGACAGCCGCCGACCGCAATCTGCATCCCGGGCCGCTTCGTCTTCATCGGGGCGAGCCGGCCGAGGTTGCCGTAGAGCTTGTTGTCGGCGTTCTCCCGCACCGCGCAGGTATTGAAGACGACGACATCGGCGTCACCGTCCGAGCCCTCGGCGGCACGTACGTAACCCGCGCCCTCCAGCAGCCCCGACAGCCGCTCGGAGTCGTGGACGTTCATCTGGCACCCGTAGGTGCGCACCTCGTACGTTTTCAAACCGTCCACTACTCCACCAGCCACGTCGTTGCCGCTCACCCGTCCAGGGTAAGGGCTCCGCCCGGGCCCCGATGATGAATACCCCGCCGGGGAGCGGCCCTGGTCATCGCCGGAGCGGACTGGCAGGATCGCCGCCATGCTCCACGCACTCTCCCGTATCGGCAGGCGACGCGTTCTTCAGGCGTGCGCCGCCGTCGCCGTCGTGCTCGGGCTGCTGCTGTGGTGGCTGCTGCCGCTCGGGCAGCCGGCGCCGACCGGAACGCTGACCTTCAGTACCGGTGTGCGCAGCGGGGTCTACCAGCGCTACGGCGAGCGCCTCAAGGGGGACCTGGCCCGGGATCTGCCCGAGGTGTCGATACGGCTCCGGACCAGCGAGGGCTCGCAGCAGAACATCGCACGGGTGGCAACCGGGAAGGCCGACTTCACCATCGCCACCACCGATGCCCTCGCCACCTATCTGCGCGGCGGCAAGCCCGGCGCCGACCGGCTGCGGGGCTGTGTGCGGCTGTACGACGACTACATCCAGCTGGTCGTGCCCCGCGACTCGGAGGTGCGGAGGGTCTCGGATCTGGCCGGCAAACGCGTCGGGGTGGGGCAGCGGGGTTCGGGCGTACGGCTGGTCGCCGACCGGCTGCTGACGGCCGCGGGGCTCGACCCCGCGAACGACGTGAAGCCGGTTTCCGCCGGTATCGACACCATGCCGGAGCAGCTGGAGAACAACCGGCTCGATGCCTTCTTCTGGTCCGGCGGACTGCCCACGTCCGCCGTGCAGGAGCTGTCGGACCGGTTCGCGATCCGGCTGGTGCCGCTGGAGGCCCCGCTGGTCAAGAAGCTCCAGGCGGTGGGCGGGTCGGCCCGGTACTACCGTTCGGCCATGATGCCCGCCGACGCCTACCGCAACGCGCAGCAGGGCCAGGCGGTGCCGACGGTCGCGGTCGCCAATGTGCTGGTGACCACGGAACGCTCGGACCCGGCGATGACGGAGGCGTTCACCCGGACCGTGATCGACAGCCGGGACCGGATCGGGCGCGAGGTACACGCGGCCCAGCTGGTGGATCTGCGGACGGCGATCTACACCGATCCGCTGCCGCTGCACGAAGGGGCCAGCCGCTACTACCGCTCGGTCAAGCCCTGACCGCTCTCCTCATTCCATCCCGCTCAGCATCCTGTTCCGCTCAGCCCTGCGGGCCGTTGCGGGGCACGGAGACCGTCACCCGCAGCCCGTGCGGCTCGTGGGCCGCGTAGCTCAGCGAGCCGCCGCCGGCCGCCAGGAGCGCCTGCGAGATGGAGAGCCCGAGGCCGGAACCCTGGACGTTCTGATGCTGGGTGCTGCGCCAGAAGCGGTCGCCGACACGTTCCATCTCCTGGTCGGTGAGGCCCGGCCCGCGGTCGGCGACGACGACCGTGACGTCATCGCGGCCGGAAGCGACCGTGACGACGACCTCTTCCTCGGGCGGCGTGAATTTCAGCGCGTTGTCGATGATCGCGTCCAGCGCGCTCGACAGGGCGATGGGGTCCGCCCAGGCGGTCACCGCGGCCGAGCCGTCCGCGCGGAGCCGTACCCCCTTCTCCTCGGCGACCGGCCGCCAGGACGCGACGCGCTCCGCGGTGAGCGCGCCGATGTCCGTGAGCTGCAGATCGGCCGCGGCGTGTTCGGCCAGCGCCAGGTCGAGCAGGTCGTCGAGGACCTGCGCGAGGCGCTTGCCCTCCGTGCGCACGGAGGCGATCTCCTCGTTGCCCTCGGGGAGTTCGAGCGCGAGGAGCTCGATCCGCAGCAACAGCGCGGCGAGGGGGTTGCGCAGCTGGTGCGAGGCGTCGGCGACGAAGGCGCGCTGCTGCTCCAGCACGTCCTCGACGTTGTCGGCCATCTCGTTGAACGACCGGGCCAGGCGCCTGAGTTCCGGCGGCCCGCCGGAAGCCGCGACCCGGGACCGCATCCGCCCGCTGGCGATGTCGTGGGTGGCCGCGTCCAGGGTCCGCACGGGCAGCAGCACCCAGCCGGTGAGGCGGATCGCGGCACCGACCGCCACCAGCATCGCGATCACCTCACCGGCCGCGATCAGCAACCAGCCGCGCAGCGTGCGCGAGCGCATCTCCGCGGTGGGCGAGTCGAGGACCACGACGGCGACGACATCGCCGTCCCGTACGACGGGTGAGGCGACGACGACCCTGCCGTCCTGCCACGGCCAGACCTGCGGCGGGTCGTGGCTGCGCCGGCCCAGCAGGGCCTCCTTGAACGCCTCGCGCCCCTCCCCCTCGATCGGGAGCTGCCAGGCGGCGGGGGCCTTCGCCATGGCGCTGTCGTCGCGGTAGAAGACACCGGCGCGGATGCCGTACACGGACGCGTAGGTGTCGAGTTCGCTCCGCAGGGTGCGCCGGCGTTCGTCGTAACCGGCGGCCCGCTCGGTGATGAACTGCGCGAGTGCGGCGAAGCGTGCCGTGTCGTCGATGCGGTCGATGACGACGCGTTGCTGCTGGGCCGCCGCCACGCTGACGGCCAGCGGGAAGCCGAGGGCGAGCAGCACGCCCGCCATGAGCACGATGAGCAGGGGAAGCAGCCGGGTGCGCACCTGGGAAGGACGCCTCTACGCGGACGGCGCGACGAGGCGGTAGCCGACTCCGCGCACCGTCTCGATCAGGGCGGGCAGCCGCAGTTTGGAACGCAGGGACGCCACGTGCACTTCGAGTGTGCGCCCCGTGCCCTCCCAGCTCGTGCGCCACACCTCGCTGATGATCTGCTCCCGGCGGAAGACCACTCCGGGGCGCTGGGCGAGCAGCGCGAGCAGGTCGAACTCCTTGCGGGTGAGCTGGACTTCCGATCCGTCGACGCTGACCCGGCGGGTCGGCAGCTCGATGTGGACGTGACCGAGACGCAGCGCGGCGACGGGCATGGGCACGGTGTCCTCGCCCGGAGCGTTGCGCCGGCTGACGGCATGGATACGGGCGAGGAGTTCGCCGGTGTCGTACGGCTTGACCACATAGTCGTCGGCGCCGAGGTTGAGGCCGTGGATCCGCGACCGTACGTCGGCGCGCGCGGTCACCATGATCACCGGGGTGGCGGTGCGCTTGCGGATCTTCCCGCACACCTCGTAGCCGTCCTGGTCGGGCAGGCCGAGGTCGAGGAGCACGACGCCGAACGGCTCCATGTCCGCGGGCAGCAGCGCCTGCAGCGCTTCCTCGCCGCTGCGCGCGTGCACGACCCGGAAGCCGTGCCGGGCCAGGATCGCGGAGAGGGCGGCCGCGACGTGGTTGTCGTCCTCGACGAGCAGCAGCCTCATGGCCCCCCTTTCCGGATTTCCGATGGTGCGGTGCCGATATGTGTCGGCAGGTGTCGGTGCGGTCACTCGTACGTTCCTCGTCACTTCCCCGTACCGATTCCCGTACCGAGGAGTTTCACGTCATGACGTACCAGGGCATCCACTCCGATGAGAGGCAGGTCAGTCAAGGCCCTCCCGTCGCATCCAGCCATCTGTTATCCACCCGGTACGCCATGGGCGTCGCACCCCGCGTCCCGTTCACACGGAGTGTCCGGTTGCCGCCGGATCGTTATCCTCAATTTCCGCTCAGATGTAATGACGCTGGTAGCACCGCGTCACTAGGGTCCTTCCCAACCGAGGAGGACGGAGCAAGAAGCCGATGAGCGAAGTTTCAGTGACCAAGGGCGCCGAGGACGCCGCACCCGCGGCGAACGACCTTGTCGTACTGAGCAACGTCAACAAGCACTTCGGCGCGCTGCATGTGCTCCAGGACATCGACCTGACGATCGCCCGTGGCGAGGTCGTGGTCGTCATCGGGCCCTCCGGGTCCGGGAAGTCCACGCTGTGCCGCACGATCAACCGCTTGGAGACGATCGACTCGGGCGCCATCTCGATCGACGGCAAGCCGCTGCCCCAGGAGGGCAAGGAGCTGGCCAGGCTGCGCGCCGATGTCGGCATGGTCTTCCAGTCGTTCAATCTCTTCGCGCACAAGACGGTGCTCGAAAACGTGATGCTGGGCCAGATCAAGGTCCGCAAGACGGACAAGAAGGCCGCCGAGGACAAGGCCCATACGCTGCTCGACCGGGTCGGTGTGGCGACGCAGGCCGACAAGTACCCCGCTCAGCTGTCCGGCGGTCAGCAGCAACGCGTGGCCATCGCACGGGCGTTGGCGATGGACCCGAAGGTGATCCTCTTCGACGAGCCGACATCGGCGCTCGACCCGGAGATGATCAACGAGGTGCTGGAGGTCATGCAGCAGCTCGCCCGGGACGGCATGACGATGGTCGTCGTCACGCACGAAATGGGCTTCGCGC
This sequence comes from Streptomyces sp. NPDC006510, assembly GCF_040611955.1. Lineage (NCBI taxonomy): Bacteria > Bacillati > Actinomycetota > Actinomycetes > Kitasatosporales > Streptomycetaceae > Streptomyces > Streptomyces sp. NPDC006510. The sequence continues at coordinate 5,738 of NZ_JBEXPH010000164.1, forward strand.
GCTCGGCGGCGAACCGGGTCGTCTTCATGGCCGACGGAAAGATCGTCGAAGAGGCCACGCCCGACCAGTTCTTCAGCAACCCGCGAAGTGACCGGGCCAAGGACTTCCTGTCGAAGATCCTTCACCACTGATTGATCCGCGTCACCTGATCGATTCGTACCGCCGGTTCCCGGGCCGGCCGATCGCTCGTATCGCGTCAACTCTAGGGAAATACACCATGCAGCTTCGTAAGGTCACCGCCGCCTCGGCCGCCGTGCTCGCTCTCGCCCTCACCGCCACCGCCTGTGGTTCCGACAAGGAGGACGGCGGCTCGGGCGACGGCAAGAAGATCACGATCGGCATCAAGATCGACCAGCCGGGCATCGGCCTGAAGACCCCCGACGGCAAATACACCGGCTTCGACGTCGATGTCGCCACGTACGTGGCCAAGGAACTCGGCTACGACGCCAAGGACATCGTCTTCAAGGAGACCAAGAGCGCCGACCGCGAGACGGCGATCGAGCGCGGTGACGTGAAGTTCATCGCCGCCTCCTACTCGATCAACGACGAGCGCCTGCAGAAGGTCGACTTCGCCGGTCCGTACCTGCTGGCGCACCAGGACATCCTGGTCCGCGCCGACGACGACTCGATCAAGTCCCCGGCCGACCTGAACAACAAGAAGCTGTGTTCGGTCGCCGGCTCGACCTCGGCGAAGAACGTCAAGGACAAGCTGGCCCCGAAGGCCGACCTCCAGACGTACGGCGGCTACTCGGAGTGCCTGACCGGCCTGGAGAACAAGGTCATCGACGCGCTCACCACCGATGACAGCATCCTGGCGGGCTACGCCTCGCAGCAGAACTTCCAGGGCAAGTTCAAGCTGGCCGGCTTCAAGATGACCAACGAGAACTACGGCATCGGCCTGAAGAAGGGCGACGCCGACCTCAAGAAGAAGATCAACGACGCGCTCACCAAGATGGTCTCGGACGGTTCCTGGGACAAGGCCGTGAAGGCCAACTTCGGCCCGGCGAACTACAAGAACGAGCCCGCCCCGAAGATCGGCAACATCGTCAAGTGAAGCAGGGCTGACCGGGCGCGCCGTCCGTGAACGGCGGCGCGCCGTGCCCTCCTACACGCGGAAGCGCGGGAGATCGTGTTCGACTTTCTTGAAGGTTACGACCTGCTGGGGGCCTTCTGGGTGACGGTGCAGCTCACCGTCTACTCCGCCCTCGGCTCCCTCATATGGGGAACGCTGCTGGCCGGCATGAAGGTCAGCCCGGTCCCCCTGATGCGCGGCTTCGCCACCGCGTACGTGAACGTGGTCCGGAACATTCCGCTGACCGTGATCATCCTCTTCTCGTCGCTGGGTCTGTACCAGACTCTGGGCATCGCGCTCGGTGCCGATGTCACCGACGACATCAACTTCCGGCTGGCCGTACTCGCCCTGGCCGCCTACACGGCCGCCTTCGTCTGCGAAGCGCTGCGCTCCGGCATCAACACGGTGCCGGTCGGCCAGGCCGAGGCCGCGCGCGCACTCGGGCTGAGCTTCACGCAGGTGCTGCGGCTGATCATCCTTCCTCAGGCGTTCCGCGCGGTGGTCAACCCGTTGTCCAACGTGCTGATCGCACTCACGAAGAACACCACGGTCGCCTCCGCGATCGGCGTCGTCGAGGCCTCCTACCTGATGAAGGACATGATCGAGGCCGAGGCCCAGCTGATCCTGATCGCGCTGGTCTTCGCGTTCGGCTTCATCGTTCTGACCCTCCCGACCGGCCTGATCCTCGGCTGGGTGAGCAAGAAGGTGGCGGTGAAGCGATGAGTTCCGTCCTCTACGACGCCCAAGGACCGCGCGCCAAGCAGCGCAACATCCTGTACACGGTGCTGTTCATGCTGTGCGCCGCAGCCGTGGTGTGGTGGGTGTACGACGGCCTGGCCGAGAAGCACCAGCTCGACTGGATCAAGTGGGAACCCTTCTTCACCAGCTCCCAGCCCTGGGTGACCTACATCTGGCCGGGCCTCCAGAACACGCTCAAGGCGGCGTTCTTCGCCCTGATCATCGCGCTGCCGCTCGGAGCGCTCTTCGGTATCGGTCGGCTCTCCGACCACCGGTGGGTGCGGGTGCCGGCCGGCGTGGTCGTGGAGTTCTTCCGTGCCATCCCCGTACTGATCCTGATGATCATCGCGAACGCGGTGTACTCGGAGTACACGAACATCAGCACCGACGACCGTCCCCTGTACGCCGTGGTGACCGGTCTGGTGCTGTACAACGCCTCCGTACTCGCCGAGATCGTGCGAGCCGGCATCCACACCCTTCCGAAGGGCCAGGGTGAGGCCGCCAAGGCGCTCGGCATGCGCAAGGGCCAGACCATGGTGTTCGTGCTTCTGCCGCAGGCAGTGACGGCCATGCTGCCGGCGATCGTCAGCCAGCTCGTCGTCATCGTGAAGGACACCGCGCTCGGTGGTGCCGTGATGACCTTCCCCGAGCTGCTGGCCTCGGTCCGGCCGATGGCTGCGAACTACGGCGCGAACACCATCGCGTGCTTCACCGTCGTCGCCCTGATCTACCTCCTGGTGAACTTCGCGCTCACCTCCTTCGCGAGCCGGCTGGAGCGGTGGCTCCGGCGCAACAAGAAGGGGAAGGGCACCACGCCCGGGGGCGCACCGGAGACCATCGGTACGCCGTCGCTCGTCATCGACGACGGGCGCGCCGTCTGACGGCTCGTCGCATCGAACGCCCGAGGGGCGGTGGCAGATCTGCCACCGCCCCTCACCGCACTTTGGTGTCGCTTGACGCAAGCAGCGGCAGTAGGTTGCATACGTTCTGTGATCGCGCCCCCTGCCCCCGCCGCCACACTTCTCCCTCCGCCGCCTACCCCCGTTTCGAGCCGCGCGCTCGTTCCGTCCGCGTCCTCGGCGTCGTTCGCACGGATTCGAGGAGCCGCCCCGTGGACCCGGTGATCATCGTCGGTGCCGGGCCCGTCGGTCTGGCGCTGTCGCTCGCCCTCGCGGCGCAAGGCGTTCCCTCCGTCCTTCTCGACGAGGACCCCGGAAAGGACGAGACACGCCCCGCCCGCACCGTGGTGCTGCGCGAGGACACCGCGGCCCTGGTGGAGCGGCTGGGCTGCAAGGCGCTCCGGCACGAGGGGATGCGGTGGTCCGGGTGGCGGTCGATGCGGCGCAGGCAGCTGGTGCGTGAGCTGCCGCTCGGCGAGGACTCCCCCGAGGGCGATCCGTCGCCGGCCCCCGTCCATCTGCCGCAGCACGTCCTGACGCGCGGGCTGCGGGATGCGGTGGCCGCGCACAAGCTGGTGCGGGTGGCCCCGTACAGCCGGATCGACACGCTGGAGCAGGACCCCACCGGCGTCACCGTGCACACCAGGGAGCCGAACGCGACCTGGTGGCGCGGGAGTTATCTGGTGGGCTGCGACGGAGCCAGGTCCACCGTGCGCAAGCTGCTCGACATCCGGTTCCCCGGTCGTACGGCGGTGGAGCGGCATGCCGTCGCGGCGCTGCGCACCGAGCTGCCCTGGCCCGGCCAGGCCGTGCTGCACCGGCTGCCGCCGTGGCGCACCGGCGGCGCCGAGGTGACGGCGCGTCCGCTGCCGGACGGCGTCTGGCGGCTGGACTGGCTGCTGCCGCCACGCGGCGAGCTGGTCACCCCGGACGCCCTGATCACCCGGGTCCGGGACACCCTGGCGGGCTGGTGCGGCGAGACACCGCCGTACGAGCTGCTGGACACGGGCGTGTACACGCTGCACCATCGGCTCGCCCTGCGCTGGCGGGTCGACCGGGCCTTCCTGGCCGGGGACGCCGCGCATCTGCTGGGCGCGCTCGGCACCCAGGGCCTCGACGAGGGGCTGCGGGACGCCGAGAACCTGGCCTGGAAGCTGGCCCAGGACTGGCACCACGGTGCCTCCGACGTGCTGCTCGACAGCTACCAGGCCGAGCGCCGGGCCGCCGTCGCCGCGCGGCTGCGCGCCGCGGACCAGTCGCTGCCGATACTGCGTGGCGGCGGCGGGCTACGGACCTTGGTCCCGGGGAGCGCACGGGGGCACGATTCGCTGCTCACCGATGGGCATCTGGGCTGCGGCCCCCTCGGTGCGCCCCCTTCGTACTCGCATTCGCCCCTTGCGCCCCCACGCGCCGAGGCGCACACATCCGTGGGTACGCCCCCCGGTGCGCCGGTGGCCGATGTGCGGGTGACGGCACCCGACGGCACGACCGTGCGGCTCCGGGAGCGGCTGGGGCAGGGGCATCTGCTGGTGGTCCTGGTGGCGCCCGGCACGGGGGTCTGGGACCGGCGTCACTGGAAGACCGCCGGTGTCATGCCCCGCCTCGCCGCGGCCGTCGACGCGCTGCCGGTGAAGGGCGAACTGCTGGTGACCGAGAGCTATCCGGGGGCGTCGGCCCACACCGTGCTGCTGATCAGGCCGGACGGTCACCTCGTGGCGTCGTTCGGCGGGGTACGGCCCCGGGAGCTCTTCGCGGCGGCGGACGCGGTACGTGGCGGGGCGGTGCGCGCCTCCCTGCTCTCCGACCGGACTGCGGGCATCAATTGACCGCTGCGGAGGTACATGGTGTACTCCGAAACGTGACCGACACCGATGTGCGCCTGTGGCGGAGGGTCCATATGGACCTCGTCCGCTATGCGGGCTGCGTGTGTCGGCCGTTCTGCTGAATCGCCTTTCCCTGCCCCGCTGTGCGCGCTGCCGTACGGGCGGGGCATCCGCGCGAACCCTCAGGACGGTCTCTGTGTCTGCCTCTCTCCCCGTACCCACGCCTGCGCCCGCGTCCGCACACACGTCCCCATCCGTCGCCGGCTCCGGTCCGACGGCTGCGGAACTGCTCGATTTCGTCCGCCGTGTCGCCGCCGACGCCGGGATCGTCGCCTCGCTCCCCCTCGATCCCGAAGGCCGCACCTGGATCCAGCTCGAAGGGCCGGGCGGCAGCGAGGCCTGGCTGATCGGCTGGCCGCCGGGGACCGGCACCGGCTGGCACGACCACGCCGACTCGATCGGCGCCTTCACCACCGCGGCCGGCACCCTCAAGGAACTGTCGCTGGCCGCCCGGCTGCCCACCGACGGCTGGAAGACCCTCGAACTCACCGAAGGCATCGACCGGTCCCGGGAGTTGGCCACCGGCCAGGGCCGGGCGTTCGGCCGCCACCACGTCCACGAAGTGCTGAACGAATCCGCCACGCAGCACGCCGTCTCCGTACACGCCTACTACCCACCGCTGCCGCGGATCCGGCGCTACAGCCGCACCGGCGACCTGCTCCGCCTTGAGCAGGTCGAGCGGCCGGAGGACTGGCAGTGAGCGACGGTCGTCGGGGTGGTGCGGAGCCGGTCGGGATCGATGAGCTGCTGGAGCGGGTCCGGGCGGGGTTCGTCAGGGTCGGCCCGCAGGAGGCGGTCGCCGCCGCTGCGGACGGTGCGCTGCTCGTGGACATCCGTTACGCGGAGTTGCGGGAGCGGGACGGGCTGATTCCGGGGGCACTGGTCGTCGAGCGCAACGAACTGGAGTGGCGGCTCGACCCGCGGGGAAGCCATCGGGCGCCGCAGGCGGTGAGCCACGATCTCCGGATCGTCGTGGTCTGCAACGAGGGCTACGCGTCGAGCCTCGCTGTCGCGTCCCTGCGGCAGCTGGGGCTGCACCGGGCGACGGATCTGATCGGCGGGTTCCAGGCGTGGCGCGCGGCGGGGCTGCCGGTCGAGGTGTGACGGACGGGGTCCGCGGTCCTGCCGAAGGCCCCCGACGCCGGACTCCGTCCGGGGCTCACTGTCTGGACGTGGCCACCTCCACCGGCCGGATCCTGAGTGCGAGTCGGCCGGGCAGTGCGGTGGCGGTCAGTGCCAGCAGTGCGGCGGCGCCCACCACCGTCACGTACAGCAGCGGCAGAACGGTGGGCGCCGCGCTGCCGGTCATGCTGATGCTGAAGGCGGTCAGCACAGCCAGCGCGATACCGCTGCCGAGGGCCGCGGCGATCAGCAGCACCGACAGGGCCTGGCACGGAGCATCCTCAGGACCTGCCGCCGGGTCGCACCGGCCAGCCTGAGCATGGCGAACTTCCTGATGCGCTCGGACACGGACATGGCAAGGGTGTTGACGACCGCGATGGCGGTGGAGGCCAGGATCAGGCCCATGGCGAGGTAATTGGCCGCCGCGTTCTCCTGCTGCCGGTCCGCCTGGCGCCGATCGACGGTGTCCGGGGAGAATACGGAGACGCCGGGGAACTGCTCGACCGTAGCGGCGAGTTCGTCGCGGCTGCCGTGCCCGGCGACCAGGACGGTTGCGGCAAGCGGGTTGTCCATGTGCCGGGCGAGCAGGTCGTGGGGCAGCGTCAGGTCGCCGAAGCCCAGCCCGCGACTGTAGACGGCGGCGACGGTGAGAGTCGCCGGGGTGCCGTCGCCGAGGTGGAGTCTCAGCACACTGCCGGGGCGGAGGCCGTCGAAACCGCCCAAATCGCGGGCTCAGCCGGGGGCCGCGGACCCTGCCGGTATCGCGGCAGGTCTGACACGGACCGTGCGGATGCCCGGAGGGGGCGCGACGCCGCCCCACTCGCGCCACGGCTTCTGCACCGGGCACGACTTCTCCGCCATGTGCAGACTCCCTGCCCTGCGCGGTATCGCTGCCCTGTACGGCTTCTCTGCCCCGTACAGCTTCTCTGCCATGCGTCACACAGTGCTCCGTGCACAGACGCATGCGCACTGGAGCGTGCCTGTGTCTTCATGCGGGGGCTATCCCCTCATGTGTCCATCCGGGGTCAGCCCTTCATGCCGCCGGCCGTTCCCCCGAATCCGCCCCGACACACCCGAACGCCACGCTCCGGTGGAGCAATCCCCGTACCCGACGGACATTCACCACAACGCCAAGGACCGACGTGACGGAGACCTCGCACCCATGCCGACCCCCACTCTCACCCCCGACCAACTGGATTCCCAGGCCGCTCGCCTCCATGACACCGAGGCGTGGCAGCAGATCATCACCGGCTGGGAAGCCACGGCCCCCGACCCCGTACGACCTTCCTCCCCCGGCCCCGCTGAACAACTGCCGGCCCGTCAGCCGGCCGACTGGCGCGACCTGCTGTCCGTGCCGGTCGACCAGCTCATCGCCGACTCCGTCCGCGCCCTGCCGGCGACCGCGCCGCGTGAACGGCCGCTTCCCGGACGGCTGGGCGCGATCCTCCCGGACCGGCTCCACTCCTGGCGGCGGATCGGCCAGCCCGAAGTACGGCCCTCCACGCATCTCGCCTACGCGAGGCAGATCCTGACCGAATGGGGCTGGCAGAACACCCCGTACCGGCTCCGCAACGCCCGTGGTGCACGGTGCATCTGCGGCGCCCTCCTCACCGCGCACCGCCTCGGCTACGGCTCCCTCGACACCGTCGACCGGGCCGGTGCCTGGCTCGTCGCCGAGCTCCGTTCCCGGGGCTGGACCGGGCTGATCGGGCCCTGGAACCGCTGCCCAGACCGCACCGCCGCAGATGCGCTCGCCCTGATCGACGCCACCATCGCCCGCGCCGCCCGCGCCGGGCAGTGATCACTGAGCCTCCCCCGCAGCCCGCCCGACAACACGGCGGCGATACCCGAAGCGCTTCCCCGCCCCAGGGCTCCCCAGCCCCCAATACCTCACGCCGCGATTGCGCACCCCGGCGTTTGCCCGGACTCCCCGCAAGCTCGGACTCCCCGCAAGCCCGCCGCCCCCTACGAGCCCGGTCAGTAGGGCTCGTCCAGACCTTCCGTGTCCTCGCCCTCTTCCTCCAGCGCCTGCCGCACGACGCGCAGGGCCATGCCTTCCCCGTACCCCTTGCGCGCGAGCATGCCCGCAAGGCGGCGCAGCCGCTTGTCGCGGTCCAGGCCACGAGTGGAGCGCAGCTTGCGCGCGACCAGCTCGCGAGCGGTCGCCTCCTCCTGCTCGGAGTCGAGCTGCCCGACGGCCTCGTCGATCACGGCGGAGTCCACGCCTTTGGTGCGCAGCTCACGGACGAGAGCGCGGCGGGCCAGTCCGCGGCCGTGATGCCGGGACTCCACCCAGGCGTCCGCGAACGCCGCATCGTCGATCAACCCGACGTCCTCGAAGCGCGACAGCACTTCTTCGGCTGCCTCATCCGGGATCTCCCGTTTGCGCAGGGCGTCCGCAAGCTGCTTCCGGGTGCGCGGGGTCCCGGTGAGCAGCCGCAGGCAGATGTTGCGCGCCTGCTCGACCGGGTCTCGCGGCTCCCCCTTCTCGGCCCTCGACGAGGAAGGGGAGCCGCTGCTCCTGGTGCGGGAGCGGGCACGACGACCCGCCCCCTCGCCGAATCCGGCGCCCGAATCCGTGCCGCGACCGGGACCGGCCTCCGGCTTGTACGCACCCTCGGACTCGGCCATGTACCCGGCGGCGATTTCGTGGCCGGGGCCGGCGTGCTGGTCAGTGGCGCTGACCGGCCGCTCCGTACGACGCGTCACGGTCTAGCTCTTGGCCGCCGCCGTCTTGGCCGGCTTGGACTTGCCGGCCGGAGCAGGCGCCGACTTCGCGCTGTCGGCCGGAGCCGCGGCGCCTGCCGCGTCCGCACCGGACTCGGCGGCGCTGTCATCGGGCCTGACTCCGATGCCCAGCTTCTCAAGGATCTTCTTCTCGATCTCGTTGGCGAGATCGGGGTTGTCCTTGAGGAAGTTACGGGCGTTCTCCTTGCCCTGGCCGAGCTGGTCGCCCTCGTAGGTGTACCAGGCACCCGCCTTGCGGACGAAGCCGTGCTCCACGCCCATGTCGATCAGACCGCCCTCACGGCTGATTCCCTGGCCGTAGAGGATGTCGAACTCGGCCTGCTTGAAGGGCGGCGCGACCTTGTTCTTGACGACCTTGACGCGGGTGCGGTTACCGACGGCGTCGGTGCCGTCCTTCAGCGTCTCGATCCGGCGGATGTCAAGGCGCACCGAGGCGTAGAACTTGAGCGCCCGGCCACCGGTCGTGGTCTCCGGCGAGCCGAACATCACACCGATCTTCTCGCGGAGCTGGTTGATGAAGATCGCGGTGGTCTTGGACTGGTTGAGCGCGCTGGTGATCTTGCGGAGTGCCTGGCTCATCAGACGGGCCTGCAGACCCACGTGCGAGTCACCCATCTCGCCCTCGATCTCCGCACGCGGCACGAGCGCCGCGACGGAGTCGATGACGATCAGATCGAGGGCACCGGAACGGACCAGCATGTCCACGATCTCAAGGGCCTGCTCACCGTTGTCCGGCTGGGACAGGATGAGACTGTCGATGTCGACGCCGAGCTTCTTCGCGTACTCGGGGTCGAGGGCGTGCTCCGCGTCGATGAACGCGACCGAGCCGCCGAGCTTCTGCGCGTTCGCCACCGCGTGCAGCGTCAGCGTCGTCTTACCGGAGGATTCCGGTCCGTACACCTCCACCACACGGCCGCGCGGCAGGCCGCCGACGCCGAGGGCCACGTCGAGGGCAGTCGACCCGGTGGGGATCACTTCGATGGGCTCGTTCGGCCGCTCGCCGAGGCGCATCACCGCGCCCTTGCCGAATTGCCGTTCAATCTGTGCGAGTGCGGCATCCAGCGCCTTCTCGCGGTCGGTTCCTGCCATGGGTTCCACCCGATTTGCTTGAGTCGATCGCTTCACGTCAAAGACGCTAACCCCTGCCACTGACAATGGGCCTCGACGTCCTCCCGGCCTGTGGATAACTCCACGGTCGGGCCCGGGAAAACCCGGCCGGAATCCCATGAGAATGGATGTTCGATTTTGGTGTCAAGCGCACCACGCCGGACCGATCTGCACCCAGCGTAGCGCTCTAGCGCCCCGCTTCCGGGGAGTCAAGAACAGGCGATCGACGCCACTCCGAACGCCGGCCACACCATGCCGAATTCCGGATATATATGGACAAACCAGTCAGACGAAGTGGCCCTGGTTCCCCGGGGCGACACGGGGTCCGGGTCGCGGCATCGCCGTTCAACCGGGTGCGATCGGAGCGACCGTCCATGTCACGGGGCGGACGAGCGGGCCGGAGCGCTCCGAGATGAACCGTGGAGGAGACCGCGGCCCTCGTCGAGGCCAAGGCGTCGGCGAACCGGATGGCGTTCGCGCCGGCGCACGAGCTGGAGCCCCATGGCGCGACCGCCGTATCCCTCACGCCCGGCTGACTGCGGTCCGCGGCCATGCTGGAGGCCCACGGCGTCACCGAAGCGAACCGGTGCGACGCGATCGCGCACTCACGTCCCGACCAGACGGTCAGGCGCGCCCCGGCACCTCCGGCTCCCCGACAGCGCCCTGTCCGCCCTCGCTCCCGTAGCCCTCGTCACTCCCGGAGGCGCGCCAGGAGCGGCGCAGCCGTGTGAGCACCGGCTCGCCGCGCCGACGGCCCCGGCCGTGCATCCGGGGGTCGTCCGTCACGTCGTACCGCTTCACATACGCGCCGAGGAACGCCTGGAGCGTGGCGACGGCCGGGATCGCGATCAGCGCGCCCACGGCGCCCATCAGAGCCGTGCCCGCGATGACCGATCCGAAGGCGACCGCCGGATGGATGTCCACGGTCTTGGAGGTGAGCTTGGGCTGCAGCGCGTAGTTCTCGAACTGCTGGTAGACCACGACGAAGCCGAGCACCCACACCGCGTACCAGGGGTCGACGGTGAACGCGATCAGCATCGGCAGAGCGCCCGCCAGATACGTACCGATCGTGGGGATGAACTGGGAGACCAGCCCGACCCAGACGGCGAGCGCGGGCGCGTACGGAACGCCGAGGATCACCAGCAGGACGTAGTGCGCGATCCCGGAGATGAGGGCCATCAGACCGCGCGAGTAGAGGTAGCCGCCGGTCTTGTCGACCGCGATCTCCCAGGCCCGCAGGACCTCCGCCTGCCTGGCGGGCGGCAGCACGGAGCACAGGGCGCGCCGCAGCCTGGGGCCGTCGGCCGCGAAGTAGAACGAGAACAGGAAGATCGTCAGAAGGCGGAACAGCCCGCCGAGCACGGTGGTGGAGATGTCGAGCACTCCGGTCGCGCTGTTCTGGACGTACTTCTGCAGCCAGTCGGAGTGGAGCAGGCTGTCCTGGACCTCGACCCGGGAAAGGTCGGTGTGGAAGGTCTGGTTGACCCAGTTGATCACCGAGTCCAGATACTTCGGGAACTCCTCGACCATGTCGACGATCTGGCCCGCGAGCATCGAGCCGAGCAGCACGACGAAGCCCACCCCGGCGATCAGCACCGCCAGGAAGACCAGGAAGGTGGCGAGGCCGCGGCGCATGCCGCGCGCCGACATCCGGCTCACCGCCGGCTCGATGGCAAGCGCCAGGAAGAACGCGATCAGTACATTGATCAGCAGACCGATGAGCTGGTCGAACGCCCAACTGCCGAGCCGGTAACAGGCGTAGAGCGCCAGGGCGAGAACCATGGCGCGCGGCAGCCACGCGGGCATGCGTACCGACCCGTTGCCGGCGGACGCGGCGGGTGGCGCGGCCGGCGGGACGGGCGGTGTGATCGGCGGCTGGGTCTGTGCTGTCTCGTCTGTCGGTGCCACGGCTCCAGTCTCGCCTACGGCTGCGACGAGCAACCGACCACCCCGGACAACAGCGCAGGTCCGGACACTGACGGGCCGGGGATCGGTGCAGGTCGGCGCGGGTCGGCCAGGAGCCTGGGGTCAGCGCTTGTCCGCGGGGATACCGACCGCCGTACAGACACCGCGCCAGACATCCTTGGTTTCCCAGCCCGCGGCCAGCGCCTGGTGCACCGTCTGCCCGCCGAGCTCGGCCATCACATGATCGCGCGCGAAGGAGTCGGCGTACCCCGCACCGAAGTGGTCTGCCATCCGTTCCCAGAAAATCGTCAACCGCATGACCTCAGTATCCCGCTCCTGAGAGTGCAGCCGAGCCTGCTACGTCCTGTCGAGAGCGCTTACCGGCCTACGGTCGGTCCATGGCTGGAACCGGAACAAGTCCCCTCAACCGTGCCGAGCAGTTCATCTGGCTCACGGCCCGCGTCCTGGAACAGCGGCGGTTCGCTCATCACTTCCTGGAAGGAAGTGCGGACGCCGTGGAAACCGCACTCGCCGCCTATCTGAACGAGGACGGCGGCTACGGGCACGCGCTCGAACCCGATCTGCGCGGCCCCGTCAGTCAGCCACTGCACACCGCGCACGCGCTCAATGTGCTGGACTCCATCGGGCGCTGCGACGGGCTGCGGGTGGAGCGGATCTGCCGCTTCCTCACCGAGGTGTCGACCAAGGAGGGCGCGCTGCCCGCTCTCCTGCCGACGCAGCGCGGCTATCCCGCCGCGCCGTTCATCCCGATCGTCGACGATCCTCCCGCGGCGCTGTTGACCACCGGCCCCGTCGTCGGGCTCCTGCACCGCAATGCGGTGTGGCATGCCTGGCTGTTCCGGGCCACCGATTTTTGCTGGGCCGCGGTGGACGCACTGGACCGGTCGCATCCGTACGAGATCGAGGCGGCGCTCGCCTTTCTGGACGGCGCTCCGGACCGGGCGCGAGCTCAGGCGGCGGCCGACCGGCTCGGGCGGCTGGTGCGGGATCAGCGGCTCGCCGTGCTGGATCCGGAGCAGCGCGCCGAGTACCCCGTGGCGGCCGGATACGCGCCGGGTGAGCAGCACTTTCCGTACGACTACGCCCGTACGCCCCAGTCGCTCGCCCGGCGCTGGTTCACCGACGAGGAGCTCTCCCGCTCGCTCGACCATCTCGCGGCCGAGCAGCAGGCGGACGGCGGCTGGCCGGTCAACTGGCGGCAGTGGGCACCGGGGACGGCTCTGGAGGGGCGGCCCATCGTGACGCTCAAGGCACTTCTGACACTCCGCGCCCATGGACGCAGCCTCGACTGAGACCGGTTGCCCATGCGGGTGCCGGTCAGCCGGCTGCGGACACTCCGTCGGGCCCGGCAGCGGTGTCGCGCAGCAGCAGGGCCGCGATGGCGAGCGCGGCGCCGCGTGGTGACGACGGATCGAGGCCGGTCAGCTCGGTGAGCTTGGCCAGACGGTTGTCGACGGTGTTGGGATGCAGCCCCAGCACAGCCGCGGTGAGGCGTCGGTCCTGCTGCTGTGGCAGGTGGGTGCGGAGGGTCCGCAGCAGTTCGGGGCGGCCCGCCACGGGGTCCAGCAGGGCGGCGATGCGGTGGCTGCTGGGGCCTGGTCGGGACAGGTGGAATTCGAGGAGTACGTCGTCCAGGACGTGCAGTCCGGGCGGCAGCCCGCAGGCGCGGGCGACCCGGAGGATCTCCGTGGCCGTCCGGGACGCCTCGGGGAGGGTCGCCGGTGTCGCCGCCGGCACGGTGGCGACTCGGAGCTCGACGCCGCAGGCGCGCGTCAGGCGCTCGGCGAGGTCGCCCGGTGGC
>NZ_JBEXPH010000165.1:0-18998 GCF_040611955.1 Streptomyces sp. NPDC006510
CCGGCGGCACAGGCCGCCGAGCCGTCGAGCGGCGGCGTGGGCCCGTCGCGCTGGACCACGTCGTGGGCCACCGCGCAGACCGCGCCGACCGCGACGGACACGGTGGCGAGCGCCGGCCTGACCGACGGCACGTGCACCGCGAACGTGCGGCTGTCGGCGGGCGGAGCCGTCCGGCTGCGCTACGGGCACGCCTTCGGCACGGTCCCGGTCCTCATCGGCCCGGTGACGGCCGGCGGCCTGCCGGTGACGTTCGGCGGGCAGCGGCAGGCGTGGATCGCCGCGGGCGCCTCGCTGACCAGTGACCCGGTCGCCGGGCTGCGTGCCGCCGAGGCCGCGCGGCTGACGGTGGAGACCCGGCTCCCCGGACCCACCGGACCGCTGTCCTTCCACCGCAACACCCATGCCTCGCACTCCGTCGACGGCGAGCGCACCACCTCGGTGTTCCTGCTGACGGGCGTCGAGGTGACGGGCGCGCACGGGCCGGTGGTCGCGGTGCTGGGCGACTCCATCACGGAGGGCGTCGGCACCCCCGACGACGCCGATCTGCGCTGGCCCGACCAACTGGCCAGGCGGCTTCCCGGTTCGGCCGTCGCCAATCTCGGCATCAGCGGCAACCGGCTGCTGCTGGACGACGCCCGGTTCGGGCCGGGCGGACAGGCGCGCTTCGACCGCGATGTGCTGGCGCTGCCCGGACTGCGCACCCTACTCGTCCATCTTGGCGTCAACGATCTCCAGCAGCCGCCGAGCCAGACCGATCCGGCGCGCGTCCTGGCCGGGTACCGGCAGCTGGTGCTGCGCGCCCGCAATGCCCGGCTGCGGGCGGTCGGCGCGACGATCGCCCCGTTCGGCGGCTGGACCCGCTGGACGCCCGAGCTCGAAGCGGTGCGGCAGCGGATCAACGCTGCGGTGCGCACCGGCCGGGTCTTCGATGCCGTCGTCGACTTCGACGCGGCACTGCGCGACCCGGAGCGCCCGTCACTGATGCTGCCCGCGTACGACAGCGGGGACGGACTCCACCCCAATCCTTCCGGTCATGCCGCGCTGGCAGCGGCCGTCGACCGCCGACACCTCCTGTGAGGACCGCATGACGAACCCAGGCACCACCCCGGGCACCACCCGGCGCACCGTTCTCGCCGGGGCGGCGGCTCTCGGCGCGGCCGCCGCGCTGCCGCTGACGCTCACCGCCGCGGGCACCGCGCGCGCGGCGGACGGGACCACCACCGTCGTCGACGACGCCGCCTCCCTGCGCACCCGCTGGCACACACTGCTCACCGGCGGCCCCGGCCTCGACCTGACGGACCCGCAGATCGCCGCGGCCGTGGCCAGGATCGGCAAGGCCGCTACCACCTCGGTCAAGGGCCTCGACCCGACCCGGACCGACGGGCTGTTCCCCGATCTGACCAGCACCACGCTCTCCAACCACGTGACGACGTCGTTCAAGCGGCTCGCCACGGTCGCGACCGCGTGGGCCGTCCCCGGCACCCCGCAGTACGGTGACACCGCGCTGCGCGACCTGCTGCTGGCCGGCCTCGACTGGATGCTGACGAACCGCTACGGCCCCGGCCACACCCGGTTCGACAACGACTGGGACTGGGAGATCGGCTCCGCGCTCGCCCTCAACGACGCGGCCGTGCTGCTGTACGACGTGCTCGGGACGGAGCGGCTGGGCCGGATCACCGGGGCCGTACGGCACTACACGCCCGACCCGAACCTCTGGCGGGCCGACCGGCAGATCGCGACCGGTGCCAACCGGGTGTGGATCTCCACCGTGGTCGCCGTCAACGCGGTACTCAGCGGCACGGGCGACGATCTGGGCCGGGTCCGTGACGCTCTTTCGGACGTCGAGGGTTCGGGTGCCAACAGCGTCCTCGCCTTCAACGACGCGAGCGCCGCGGCGGAGGGCACCGGCGAGGGCTTCTACTCCGACGGTTCGTTCCTCCAGCACTACAAGCACCCGTACAACGGCGGGTACGGCAAGGAGCTGCTGAACAACCTCTCCCGGCTGCTGAACCTCCTCGCCGGCACCACGTGGGCGGTCACCGACCCCGACCTCGACAACATCCGCGGCTGGGTCGACGACGGCTTCGACCCGCTGCTGGTGCGCGGCGACGTGATGGCATCGGTGTGCGGGCGCGAGATCGCCCGCCCCAGCAAGCAGGGCCATGTGTCGGCGCAGACGGTCATCGAGGCGGTGGTGCGGCTCATCCCGAGCTTCCCCGGCGAGACGGCCGACCGGTTCACCGCACTGGTCAAGCAGTGGATCGCCGAGGACACCTACCGCGACTTCCTGGCCGTCACCGACCTCGCCTCGCTGGTCGCCGCCCGGCAGGTCATCGCCTCCCCGGTGCCTGCGCGGGGACCGCTGGTCGCGCACAAGCAGCATCCGCGGATGGACAAGGCGGCCCACCACCGGCCGTCCTTCGCGCTCGGCATCTCCGCGTACTCGTCCCGGATCTACAACTACGAGTCGATCCAGAACGAGAACCTGCACGCCTGGCACCTCTCCGACGGCATGGTCCTGCTCTACACCGACGACCTCGGGCACTACAGCGAGGACTACTGGCCGACCGTCGACCCGGCCCGGCTGCCGGGCACCACCGTCGTCGCCGGGCGCCCGGCGGACGCGGCGGGCCAGCGCACCACCAGCACGGCCGACTGGGCGGGCGGCACCGCGCTGCCCGGCACGACGCTCGGCGCGTACGGCATGGAGCTGCGCGCGTACGGCAGTTCCCTGCACGGGCTGAAGAGCTGGTTCTGCCTGGACGACGTGATCGCCTCCGTCGGCTCGGGCATCGGCGCCGACGCGGGCACGGCCGAGACGGTGGTGGAGAACCGGAAACTGCGCGACCCTAAGGCGGCCCTGCTGGTCAACGGCACGGCGGCACCGACGGACGCCGGCTGGTCGGCGCGGCTCGACCAGGTCCGGTGGCTGCATGTGGCCGGAACCGGCGGCTATGTCTTCCCCGAGCCCGTCACGCTCCAGGGCCTGCGCGAGGACCGCACGGCGACCTGGCGCGAGATCAACCTCAAGTACGGCACGGACACCCCGGTCACCCGCCCGTATCTGACGCTGTGGCAGGACCACGGCGCCGCCCCGAGCGGGGCCGGCTACTACTGGCTCCAGGCCCCGATGGCCTCGGCCCAGCGGACGGAGCAGTGGTCGTCCGCGCCGCCGGTGAAGCTGATCGCCCGCTCCACCGCCGTGCACGCGGTACGCCGCTGCACGGACGGACTGGTCGCCGCGAACTTCTGGACCGCCGGCACCGCGCAGGACCTGACCTCGGACGGCCCGGCCTCGGTGCTCGTACGGCCGGACGGGAAGACGGTCAAGGTCTCGCTGTCCGACCCGACACAGCTGCGGTCCTCGGTGGTCCTGGACCTGGCGCGGCGCGGACTGACCGTCGTCTCCGCCGATCCGGGCGTCGGCGTCGCACCCACCGGCAACGGCATCCGGATCACCGCCGACACCACCGGACGCCACGGCGCAACCCTCAACCTCACCCTGAAGAGGAGCTAGACCCTTGCTGTTCGACATGCCTCTGGGCCGGCTGCACGACTACCGGCCGGAACCGGAGGAGCCGGCCGACTTCGACGCCTTCTGGGAGAAGACGCTCACCGAGACGGCCCGCCACGACCTGGACGCCGAGTTCGTCCCGTACGACGCCGGGTTCGCCACCGTCGACGTGTTCGACGTGACGTTCCGGGGCTGGGGCGGGCAGCCGGTGAAGGCATGGCTGCTGCTGCCGAAGGCACGTTCCGGCCCGCTGCCCGCCGTGGTGCAGTACATCGGCTACAACGGCGGCCGGGGCATCCCGTACTCCTGGCTGACCTGGAGCGCGTTCGGGTACGCACATCTGGTGATGGACAACCGGGGCCAGGGCGGCGGCGGGAAGAACACCGCGGACACCCCGGACATCGGCCCGGACGGGCACGGCTCCTCCTCCCCCGGCTTCCTGACCCGGGGCATCGAGGACCCGTACCGCCACTACTACCGGCGGCTGATCACGGACGCGGTGCGGGCGGTGGACGCGGCGAGGGCCCACGGGGCGGTGGACGCCTCGCGGGTGGCGGTGCTCGGCGGCAGCCAGGGCGGCGGACTCGCGCTGGCCGTCGCCGGGCTGCGGGACGACATCGTGGCCGCCGTCGCCGATGTGCCGTTCCTCTGCCACTACCGGCGCGCCTCGCAGATCACGGACGCCGGACCGTACGCGGAGATCGCGCGCTGGCTGTCCGGGCACCGTTTCCGGATCGACGAGGCGATGGAGACCCTGTCCTACTTCGACGGGGTCAACTTCGCCGCACGGGCGACCGCCCCGGCGTGGTTCTCGGTCGGCCTGATGGACAAGATCTGCCCGTCGTCCACGGTGTTCGCCGCCTATCACCGCTATGCGGGACCGGCGGAGATCGAGGTGTTCACGTACAACGGGCACGAGGGCGGCGCCGAGTACGACCTGCCGCGCAAGCTCGGTGCGCTGCGGGGCGTGTTCGGCCGTTAGCGGACCGCGGTCACCGGCCCAGCGCCGCCATCGCGGCGTTGTGGCCGGGCACCCCGCTGACCCCGCCGCCGCGCACCGCGCCTGCCCCGCACAGCAGCACGTTGGCGTGCGCCGTCTCCACCCCCCACCGGCCGGTGGACTCCGTGGCGTACGGGAAGGCGAGGTCCCGGTGGAAGATGTGGCCGCCGGGCAGCCGCAGATCCCGCTCCAGGTCGAGCGGGGTCTTCGCCTCGATGCACGGCTCGCCGTGCTCGTCGCGGGCCAGGCAGTCGGTGAGCGGCTCGTCCAGGTGCGCGTCGAGTTCGGCGAGGGTCGCCGCCAGCAGCTCGGCCCGCGTCGCCGCGTTGTCGGCGGCGAAGAGCCGGGCGGGGGTGTGCAGACCGAAGAGGGTGAGGGTCTGGTAGCCGCGGGCGGCGAGGTCCGGGCCGAGGATCGACGGGTCGGTCAGCGAGTGGCAGTAGATCTCGGACGGCGGGGCGGCGGGCAGCCGCCCCGCCGCGGCGTCCCGGTAGGCGTCGGCGAGCTGCCCGTATCCCTCGGCGATGTGGAACGTCCCGGCGAAGGCCTCGCGCGGGTCGACCGAGCGGTCGCGCAGCCGGGGCAGCCGGGTGAGCAGCATGTTCACCTTCAGCTGCGCGCCCTCGGCCGGGGCGGGCGGTTCCTCCCCGAGGAGGGCTGCGAGCGCCTGCGGCGAGGCGTTGACGAGGACCTTGCGGGCCGCGACGACGTGTTCCGACCCGGGTGAGCGGACGGTGATCTCGGCCCGTGTCCCGTCGGTCTCGATACGGGTCGCCTCGTGCCGGACGCGGATTTCCGCCCCGGCCTCGCGGGCGGCGCGGGCGAGGGCGTCGGTGAGCGCGCCCATGCCGCCGACGGGGACGTCCCAGTCGCCGGTGCCGCCGCCGATGACGTGGTAGAGGAAGCAGCGGTTCTGGAGCAGCGACGGATCGTGGGCGTCGGCGAAAGTGCCGATCAGCGCGTCGGTGAGGACGACTCCGCGTACCAGGTCGTCGGTGAAGTTCTTCTCGACAGCCACCCCGATGGGCTCCTCGAAGAGCGTCCGCCACGCCTCCGGGTCAGCGATCCGCTCGCACAGGGCGTCGCGGCCGGGCAGCGGCTCGGTGAGGGTCGGGAAAACGCGTTCGGCGACGCGCCGCGTCATGCCGTAGAAGCGCTGCCACGCCTCGTACTCCCGGTCGGAGCCGGTGAGCGCGGCGAAGGAGTCCCGGGTGCCGTCGCCGCCGACGAGCAGCCCGGTGGCACGGCCGCCGCGCACGGTCGGGGTGTACGAGGAGACGGTCCGCTTCCGTACCACGAAGTCCAGTCCGAGATCGCGGACGATCTTGGGCGGGAGCAGGGACACCAGGTACGAGTAGCGCGACAGGCGGGCGTCGACCCCGTCGAAGGGGCGGGTCGAGACGGCCGCTCCCCCGGTGGCGGCCAGGCGCTCCAGGACCAGGACGGACTGTCCGGCGCGGGCGAGGTAGGCAGCGGCGACCAGACCGTTGTGGCCGCCGCCCACGATCACTGCGTCATAGCTGTCGGGTGCGGGCATGACCCTTCGTAGCACGGCACGATCGCCACTGACCAGAGGGCGTGGTGCCGGTCAGTTCGGTGGCGTCTGCTGCCCCCGGCGCAGCGCCGCGACCTGCCGGTACAGCTCGACGGCCTCCGTGCCCCGGCCGAGCTGCTCCAGGCAGTGCGCCTCGTCGTTGCGGGCGGCGAGGGCGTCGGGGTGACCGGCGCCCAGCAGCCGCTCGCGGGCCGCGGCGACCGTGCGGTAGACGGTCAGGGCGTCGGTCCAGCGGCCGAGCCAGCCGAGGCCGACGGCGACCTCGCGGCGGCTGACGAGGGTGTCGGGGTGCTCGGGTCCCAGGACGCGTTCGCGGATCGCGCACACGTCGCGGGCTTCGGCGAGTGCCTCCTCCCAGCGGGCGAGGCGCCCCAGGTTGACGCCGAGGCCGTGGCGGGCGCGGAGCGTCTCGGGGTCGGTGGGGCCGCCCACCCTGGTCCGGTCCGCCACGAGGGCGCGGTACAGCTCCAGGGCCTCCGCGCTGCGGCCCAGGCGGCCGAGGCTGATGCCGACCTCGTAGCGGGCGGAGAGCGTGTCGGGGTGGTCGTCGCCGAGCGATCTCGACCGGGCCTGGGCGACTTCGTGGTACGCCTGCAGGGCCTCTGTCCAGCGCCCCAGCCTGCCCAGGGTGTACGCCACCTCGTAGAGCGTGACCAGGGTGTCGGGATGGTCGGCGCCGAGCAGCCGGCCGCGGGCCGACGCCACGTCCCTGGCCATCCGGTACGAGTCCTCCAGGCGGCCGAGCCTGCCGAGGTTGAAGGCGAGGTTGTGGCGGCAGCGCAGGGTGTCGGGGTGGTCGGGGCCCATCGAGCGTTCCCGGGAGGCGAGCACCTCCGCGTACACCTGATGGGCCTCGAAGTGCCGGCCCAGCCGGCCCAGCACGTACGCCGTCTCCTGGCGGGCGGCCAGGGTGTCGGGGTGGTCGGGGCCCAGGCTGCGCGCGCGGCCCCGGGCGACGCGGTCGAACTCCCGCAGGGCGTCCGAGGCGCGTCCGGTGCGGCTGAGGGTGAAGCCGACCTCGTACCGGCTGGAGAGGGTGTCGGGGTGGTCGGGGCCGAGGGCGTGCTCCCGTTCGGCGGCGACGGCGCGGTGCACCTCGCCGGCCTCCTCCCAGTGGCCGAGCCGGCCCAGGTTGAGGCCCGCGCTGTGCCGACCGGCGAGTACCGACAGCAGTTCCGGTGACGGGGTCGGGCGCTCGGCCCTTGCCGGTGGCAGTTCGCCGGTGAGGCTGCGCATGTCGGTGCCGGTGGTCCACTCGCCGGTGAGGCCGGCGGAGTGGTCGGGCGGGGCGAGACCGGGGTGGGTGCCGGGCGCCTTGTGCCCGGTGGTCATGGAGCGGGCCCAGGCCGGCAGCTGCTGCCCCGGGCGTACGACGGGAACGGGCGGTGCGAGCGGTACCCGGCCGGTGGGCGGCAGATGCGGCTGCTCGCCGGTGCGGCCGACGGCGATCCGCTGCCGGAGGTCGCCCGCGTCGACGGGCCGCTCCTCGGGGGTCTTGGCCAGCAGTTCCAGCACGACACGGTCGAAGAAGCCCGGGAGTTCGGCCCGGTGGGTGCGCAGCGGCCGGGGCTGGGTGTCGCGGTGTCCGACGAGGACGGCCCAGGCGTCGTCGAGGTCGAACGGCGGTGCTCCGGTGGCGATCTCGTACAGCACACAGCCCAGTGAGTAGAGGTCGCTGCGGTGGTCGACCTGGCCGCCGCTGATCTGCTCGGGCGACATGTAGTGCGGGGTGCCCATGGCGATGCCGGTACCGGTGAGGCGGGAGGTGAAGCCGATGTCGTGGCCGAGCCTGGCGATGCCGAAGTCGCAGATCTTCACCGTTCCGTCGGCCAGCCGCATGATGTTGGCGGGCTTGAGGTCGCGGTGCACGATGCCCTGCTGGTGGGTGTAGCCGAGGGCGTCGGCGACCTGTTCGGCGATGTCGACGACGTCGGGCACCGGCAGTGGGTGCTGTTTGTTGTCCTCCAGGAGCTGGCTGAGGTTGCGCCCGTCGAGGAGTTCCATGACCAGGTAGAGGACGCCCTCGTGCTCACCGAAGTCGTGGACGACGGTGACGCCGCGGTGCTGGAGCGCGGCGGCGACCCGGGCCTCGCGGCGGAAGCGTTCACGCAGGACGCGGGTGAAGGACTGATCGTGCTCGGGCCCCATCGGCTTGAGGCATTTCACGGCGACGTGACGGCCGAGCGACTCGTCGCGGGCGCGCCACACCTCACCCATGCCTCCACGCCCGATCAGATCGAGCAGCCGGTACCGGCTCTGGATCAGCCTGGTGTCCGCCATCGCCTGCTGTCGCCCCCGTCGCTCCGACTGCTTCGCGCCCTCCCCGGCCCGTCCAGTATGGCGGCCCTGCTGCGCAGTTTGTACGGGGTGGGGCGGCTGCCGGGACCGAGTCGCGCCATCGCGTTCAGAATGTGACCGGGCGGGAGCTGCCAGCGGAGCCGGGCGGGGATGCAGCGCAGTGCGGTTCCCGCGGTGCGCAGGCGGCGGTCGACGGTGCGTACCGGGGCGACGGGTCTGCCGTACAGCTCATGGGCGTACGGGGGCAGTGACTGGTAGGCGAGTGCCGCGACGCGCCGCCACAGCAGGGCCCGCGCCGGTACGAGCAAGGCGTGGACGGGTGGCCTGCGCAGGAAGTCGTCGACGTCCAGCGCCTCCGGGGACGCGGCGAGCCGGGGGCGCATCCGCTCGAAGTAGGCGGCGAGCTGTGCGGTGGTGGCCGGTACGTCTGCCGGGTCGAGGCCGACGAGGCGGGCACTGTGGCGGTGTTCGTCGATGTAGCGGTCGGCCTGGGCGTCGGTGAGCGGGAAGCCGGACCGGCGTTCGACCTGGAGGTAGGAGTCCACCTCCGCGCAGTGCACCCATAGCAGCAGTTCGGGCTCGTCGACGCCGTAGCTCTGCCCGGTCTCCGGGTCGGTGGCCTTGATCAGCCGGTGGATCTTCCGGACCCGGGCACCGGCCTGCTCGGCGGCCTCGGTGGTGCCGTAGGTGATCGTTCCGACGAAGCCGGCCGTACGCATCAGCCGTCCCCAGGCGTCCTTGCGGAAGTCGGAGTTCTGCATGACGCCGCGTACGGCGCGCGGGTGCAGCGCCTGGAGGTAGAGCGCCCGGACTCCGGCGACCCACATCATCGGGTCCCCGTGCATCTGCCAGGTGACGGATTCGGGCCCGAAGAGCCCCGGGTCGGGGTCCACCATGCTGTTCGTACCTCCCGCTCGGCGACGTACGTACGCGAAGGATACGTGCGGGCACGGACAACTCCCATGGCTGCGCGGGGGATGGCCGGAGGGGTCCATTGCGGCGCGCATGGGTTCCTCCTAGGGTGATCCCATGGCCGATTCGAGCGGATTATGTCCTTCGGCGCCGCTCATGGGCGTGGAGGAGGAATACTTTCTCGTCGACCCCCTCACCCGTGAAGTCGTCCCGTACGCGGGCGACGTGGTGCGGAAGGCCGCGGAGGACCTGGGGGATCTGGTGTCCCAGGAACTCGGCCGGTACCAGGTGGAGACGAGGACTCCGCCGTGCGGCTCCTTCGAGGAACTGCACGGGGAGTTACGGCGGCTGCGGACGGCCGTCGGCGCCGCTGCCGAGACCATGGGAGCCCGCACGGCCGCGGTCGGCGCGGTTCCGCTCGGTGCCCCGATCCCGATGCCGGTCAGCGACAGCCCCCGCTGCGCGGAGCAGCTGCGGGACTACCGGGGCCTGGTCGACGAGCACGTCATCTGCGCGACCCATGTGCACGTGAGCGTCCCGGACCGGGGACGCGCCGTGTTGGTGAGCAATCATCTGCGTCCCTGGCTTCCGCATCTGATCGCGCTGTCCGCGAACTCACCGTTCTTCTGCGGGCGTGACACCGGGTACGCCAGCTGGCGCCGCATCATGTGGCAGCGGTGGCCGGTCTCCGGGCCCCCGCCGTACTTCTCCTGCTACGACGAGTACGAGAGTCTCCTCACCGCGCTGACCGACAGCGGAACGCTGCCGGACCGTCGCACGCTCTTCTGGGATGTCCGGCCCTCGTCCCGTTATCCGACCATCGAGGTGCGGGCGGCCGACGTCCCCGTGACGGCCGAGGAGAGCGCCCTGCTGGCCCTGCTGGTGCGGGCACTGACCGTCACCGCCCTGCGGGCCGTCGAGCAGGGTGACCCCGGCCCGGATCTGCCCGCCGAACTGCTGCGGGCGGCGTGCTGGCGAGCGGCGCGCGACGGGCTGCGCGGCGAGAGCATGGATCCGCGCACGGGGCGGCTTTCTCCGGCCGGCGGCCTGGTCCCGTCCTTGCTGCGCCATATCGGCCCCGCTCTGGAGGAGACCGGCGACCGGGAGACCGTCGTCGCGCTGCTCCGCCGGCTGACGGCCACCGGAACGGGCGCCGACCGGCAGCGCGCCGTCCATGCCCGCCGCGGTTCGCTCCTCGACGTGGTGGACGCCCTGGTGGCCCAGACCCCGGCCGTCGGGCTGCGCTGACCCCGTGCCGTTGCCGGATCAGGTGTGCGGGACGACCGCGACGGGGCAGCGCGCGTGATGAATGGCGGCCTGGGCGACGGAGCCCAGGTGGGGCGCCGGGGCGGGGCGGTGCTTGCGTCGGCCGACGACCAGCAGCCCGGCGCCATGGGCGGCGCTCACCACAGCCTTGGCGGGGCTTTCGAGAATGATGCTGTCGTCCACCTGCACGTGCGGGAACTTCTCGCGCCAGGGGCGCAGGATCTGATCGAGGTGCTTCCGCGCGTCCTGAGCGATTTCTTCCGTCACGTCGTGATCCACACCCCAGGGCGCGTACGCGGCCACCGGCAGGCTCTGGCCGTGGACGGCCCGCAGAGGCAGGCCTCGCGCCGCGGCGCTGGCGAAGGCGAATTCGAGGAGGTGGTCGCAGGGGCCGTGCAGTTTCAGTGCCACCACGACGCCGCCCTCCGCAGCCGGTGCGGAGTGTGGTTCCGGTCCGCTCGCCCCGGCGCGCACCAGCACCACCGGCCCGTCGGCGCGTGCCACGACGGGCATGCTGATGTCTCCGAGGAAATAGCTCTCGACGGGCACCAGTCCGCGCGAACCGAGCACGGTCATCTCGGACTCCGCCGCCGCTTGCAGCAGTGCGTGCTGGGCGTCGTCGGCGACCAGGCTGCCGACGACGGACAGTCCCGGGTGGCGCTTCTGGAGCTCCGCCCGAGCCTTGTGCACGATCCGCCTCGCCCAGTAGTTCTGGTCCATCTCCGCGGGGGCGTGGGCCGGCTCCGGCGCCAGCAGCGGCCACGCGTGCAGCAGACGCAGCGTGAGCCTGCGCCGCTCGGCCTCGTCGGCGGCCCAGCGGGCAGCGGCAAGGCTCTCGGGTGAGCCGTCGAGGCCCACGGTGACGACTGGCTCCATGGCGACTGTCTCCGTCTCGTAGGTCTCGAAGATCTCGTAGGTCTCGTAGGTCTCGAACGGCCTCATGAGGGCCGGAACGACTGCGGGAGGATCCGCCTCCCCGGGCTCCCCCTCATTCGAGGAGTACCGCAAATCTCCTGGTGCCGCATGCCGGCCCGGCGCGGCTGCCGCGAAGCCGGTTCGGCGCTGACGCTTGACTTCGGGCCCGGTCTCCTCCGTAACGTCGTCCCATGTCGGACGAGAAAAGCCCGGGCACGCCCGCGAAACTGCCGCGCTCGCTGTACGAGCGGGAGCTGTACCGGCTCCAGACCGAACTGGTGAAGCTCCAGGAGTGGGTACGCGCCGAAGGCGCACGGCTCGTCGTGGTGTTCGAGGGACGTGACGCGGCGGGCAAGGGCAGCACGATCAAGCGCGTCACCGAGCACCTCAACCCCCGGGTGGCACGCATCGCCGCGCTCCCGCGGCCCACCGAGCGCGAGCGCGGCCAGTGGTACTTCCAGCGCTATGTCGAGCACCTTCCGGCCCCGGGGGAAATGGTCCTGTTCGACCGGAGCTGGTACAACCGCGCCGGTGTCGAGCGCGTCATGGGTTTCTGCACCATGGACGAACACCAGCGGTTCCTTCACCAGTGCCCGATCTTCGAGCGCATGCTGGTGGAGGACGGCATCCTGTTGCGCAAGTACTGGTTCTCGGTCAGTGACGCGGTGCAGGAGGAGCGGTTCCGACGCCGGCTGCAAGATCCCACCCGCCGGTGGAAACTCTCGCCGATGGACCTGGAATCGATCACCCGCTGGGAGGCCTATTCGCGGGCAAAGGACGAGATGTTCGTCCATACCGACATCTCGGAGGCTCCGTGGTACGTCGTCGAGAGCGACGACAAGCGCAGGGCCCGGCTGAACATGATCGCCCATCTCCTGTCGAC
Source organism: Streptomyces sp. NPDC006510 (assembly GCF_040611955.1). Taxonomy (NCBI): domain Bacteria; kingdom Bacillati; phylum Actinomycetota; class Actinomycetes; order Kitasatosporales; family Streptomycetaceae; genus Streptomyces; species Streptomyces sp. NPDC006510. Next base: position 12,344 of record NZ_JBEXPH010000165.1, read on the forward strand.
CGTGCCGTACGAGACGGTCGATCCGCCGGTGATGGAACTGCCCCCGCGGCCTGCGGCCACCGGGTACCAACGGCCGCCGAGAGACCTTCAGACCTACGTCCCCGACCACGCGTCACAGCTCGGGAAGTAAGGCGGGAGGGCGAGCGCGGGTTTCCGCCCCGGCGTCCGGTTGTCCCACGTGGCGCGGGAAGCCGATAGTGGAGGGAGCCGGGCGCAGTACCGCCCGGCCAGGTGCCCTGAGCTCCGGGATCGCAGCCGACACCGGAGACCACCGAGGAGGCCACCGATGAACGCTTCTCCGACTCGCATCACGACAGCCCTGCCCGCCCAGTACCGTGCCCGCCTGATGGGGGTCGGGCAGGAGGTCAATTTCGCCCAGGGAGTCCGTCTCTTCCAGGAAGGCGACCACGCGGACCGCTTCTGGATCCTGCGCTCGGGCGCCGTCACACTGGACATCCGGGTGCCGGGCAGTGCCCCGGCGGCGATCGAGAGCCTCGGGTCCGGCGAACTGGTCGGCTGGGCCTGGCTGTTCAAGCCCTACATCTGGCACCTCGGGGCGGAGGCGATGACGCCTGTGCGTACCCATGAGTTCGACGCGGAGACCGTACGGATGATGATGGACGCGGATCCCGCCTTCGGTTCGGCCATCGGCCATTGGGTCGGGGAGGTCCTCGCCCATCGGTTGCAGGCCACTCGGATCCGTCTGCTCGATCTCTACGCCCCTCATGGCAGCGGCGGCTTCATGTGAGTACGCCGTCGCGCCACCACCCGCCAGGCACGCCCGCGGACCGCGTCGCGCCGGTCATCCGGGCAGGAGCACGGCGGCGCCACTGACCCGATCGGCGGCCAGGTCCGTCAGGGCCCGGTCGGCGCGGCTCAACGGATACGGGCTGACGGTGACCCGTATGCCGATCCGTGCGGCCGTGTCCAGGAAGTCGCGGCCGTCCTGCCGGGTGTTCGAGGTGACGCTGCGCAGATTCCGTTCCTCGAAGAGGTGGCGCCGGTAATTGAGTACGGGGATGTCGGTGAGATGGATGCCCGCGACGGCGAGCGTTCCCGAACGGTCCAGCGCCTCCAGTGCCACGGGCACCAGATCACCGACCGGTGCGAACAGGATCGCCGAATCCAGTGGTTCGGGCGGGTGATCGTAGGCATCGCCCACGGAGGAGGCGCCCAGGTCGACGGCGAGTTCACGGGCACGTGCCGACCGGGTCAGCACATGCACGGTCGCTCCTTCGGCCAGGGCGACCTGCGCCGCCAGATGGGCCGAGGCCCCGAAGCCGTAGATCCCGAGCCGGCCGCCGGGCGGCAGGGCGCTGCGGCGCAGGGCGCGGTAGCCGATGATCCCGGCGCACAGCAGCGGCGCCAGCAGCGCGGCGTCCCGGTCCTCCGGAAGCCGGTAGGCGTAGTCCGCCGGGACGAGGGTCAGGTCGGCGAAACCGCCGTCCGCGTCCCAGCCGGTGTAGAGGGAGGCCGGGCAGAGGTTCTCGCGACCGGCCCGGCAATAGCGGCAGTGGCCGCAGGTGCTGCGCAGCCACGCCCCACCGGCCCGGTCACCGACCCGGAACCGTGTGACGGACTCGCCGACGGCGGCCACCCGGCCGACGATCTCGTGGCCGGGAACCGTCGACCCCCGGTGCGGGCGCAGGTCGCCCTCGGCAAGGTGCAGATCCGTACGGCAGACGCCGCACGCCTCCACCCTCAGCAACAGTTCCCCGGGCCCCGGCGAGGGCACCGCACGCCGCACGCGCGCCAGCGGACCGTCCGCGATCGGACCAGGACTCCGTACCGCCCATCCGGTCAGCGTGCTCGAAGCCGACGCCTGCACCATGCTCCCAGCCTGGTGCCGGTCGGCAGGCCCGGCAAACGCTCACCGCGCGCACGGCTGGCCGCATGCGCTGTGACCAAGCTCGGTAGTTGACACTTGGGCTCGTTCCTGACCTGCGGTGATGGCAACTAGATTCAGCAGCTTTCGCCCTGGAGCAGGCGATTTGGTTGGCGCATTGGTACACGGCAGCTGGTTCGCGCCGCGACTCCGCCCCGAGGCATGCGCGTTCGATACGGGCTGGAGGCGGGGAAGAGAGAAGGCTGGGGGTGCGACTTCGCGTCGCCCCTGGCTGATGTGCGCGGAGCCAGGCTGCGGAGGCGGCGTCGCAGTCAACGTCTGGGGAACCGGCCATTAACCTCGCGCTTTCATGAGCGTGCTCGTCCATGCCTTGATCAAATAAGCGGAGAGTGCTTCTGACCTGCAACGATGGGACTTTTCTAGGGTCCTGTTGGCTGCACGGAAAGAAGCACTCTCCAGGTGAGTAAGCGTATCGGGTTGTACCCACGTGTCCGCGTCGAGGGCGGCGGCAGAGGGGCGGTCTCGCAGGCCGGGGCGGTGCTGCTGGTCGAGACGGTCCGCACGTTGGGCCTGGACGATGCGATAGCGGCGGCGCTGGCGCCCTGGCGCAAGCCGCGGACCGGATCTGGCTGGAGATCGCCTCCATCGCGCTCGACCTCCTCGCCTGGATGCCGATGCTCGCCCTGACAGGCGAAACCCGCCGTTGGGAGCCGAAGCGCCTCCGCCTCTTGTTTTCCTCCGCCGCCCAGCTCGTGAACACCGGCCGCCGCCGCTGGCTCCGCCTGGCCGCCCGATGGCCCTGGACATCCGTGATCACCAGCGCCATGGACCGGCTCCAGGCCCTACCAAACCCCGGCTGACCAGTAAATTCACCCGTCCCAACAACCTGCACGACCACCCCGGGAGTGGAACCCGGCGCCCACCCGACGCGACAACCGGGCCACCAACATGCCCTCGCCCCATCCGCAACAGCAAAACGGCCCGACGGAAGAACCGACGGACCGTCATGCAAGATCGAGGCTATGGCGCCTATCGCGCCTGGAAACCGCGGTTCGTCGCCGAGTTCGGCTACCAGGCGCCCGCGAACTATTCGACACTGCGCGAAGCCGTTGAATTGGGCGAACTCCGCGAGGACTCCCCCGTACTGCGACATCATCAGAAGGCAGTGGACGGGCGGGCGAAGCTCCAGCGCGGACTCGAGGAGCATTTTGCTTCAGTCGACACGTTCGATGACTGGCTCTTCGCCACACAACTCAATCAGGCACGCGCGATCACGACCGGCATCGATCACTTCCGTGCGCTGCGCCCACTGTGCATGGGCACGATTCTCTGGCAGCTCAACGACTGCTGGCCCGCGCTCTCGTGGTCGGTCGTCGATAGCGCGGCACGACCGAAACCTGCTTGGTGCGCGCTCAGGCGGGCGTATGCCGACCGCCTTCTCACGATTCAGCCAACCGGAAACGGCCTGGCGGTGGTGGCCATCAACGATTCTGACGATGAGTGGCGAGGTGCAGTGCGAATGCGGCGTATGAACGTCGATGGCGCGGTGCTGACCGAAGAATTCACAGAGCTCATTGTCGCCCCGCGCGCCCATACAAATCTGCCTCTGTCTGCACGTCTTGCCAATGCTGCGCACGGGAGCAACGAATTCGTTGTCGCCGACTTGGGCACGAATCGCGCAACATGGTTTTTCGAGCGGGATAGCAAAATCAACTACCCGGTGCCCAGATACGAAACGAAGATCATGCGGATCGACCGCGGCTTCACCGTGGACGTCTTCGCTCACACGCTTCTGCGCGAGCTCGCACTGTTCGTCGACAGGATGGATCCGCAAGCAACGGTCGACGACATGCTTGTCACTCTCTTGCCGGGCGAGAGCGTCATTTTCCGCGTGACGACTACTCATGACACCGCCGAAGAACTCGGCTCGGCTCCATTTCTCCATTGTCCCAACGACCTGAGCAGGTGACGCGGAGATAGCCGAACCCGGCCAGTCCAGGCGCTTGACGGGACCGTGTCGCGCTGCTTGTCTGTTACGCATCAGACGGATCGTGTCGTCGATCCGCCACCGCCGATCACCGCGCGCACTGAGCCGACCCGCAACGGACGAAGCTCCCCTCGTGCAGCAGACGAAAGGCAGAACCGATGGGAATGAGAATGCTGAAATTCCTGGTGGCCTCGGCCTTGCTGCTGATGTCAGCAGCACTGCCCGGGGCGCCGCCTGAGGCACACGCGGCCGAGGCCGCACCGGATCGCATCGGTAGTTACGTGTGGCTGGGCGATCTCGATGGTGAACCAGTCAAGTACCGCGTGGTCGACGCTCGTGACGTGGACGGCGACGGCAAGCAGGAGCTGATGCTGCTGGCAGACCGAGTGATCCGGTTCGCTCCGTTCGATGCGAGTGGCGACGACCTCGGTGCCCGAGGTGGCACCGCGCGTAGAGGCAACGGCAGCAACTACTGGCCGCAGGCGAACCTACGGGACTGGTTGAACTCGGACGCGGAGCAGTTGACCTGGACCGGGCTGTCGCCGCGCACCTTCCGCGTGTGGAACACCCACAACGCCTATGCGGGCGAGTCCGGCTTCCTGTCCCACCTGACCTGGGGCGAGCAATCGATCATCGTGCCCGTCGCCCACCGCAGCGTGATCTCTGCCGCCGACGAGCCGGTCAAGGCCGGCGGCAGCGGTGACCACAAGCTGGTCGAGACGTCGATCAGCGCGGCGGAGGCCAATTACGACGCCGCCCGCCACGCGGTCACCACCGACCGGGTCTTCCTGCCGTCGATCCCCGAACTGGCGCAGGTCGGGTCCCGGTTCCCGGACGCCGTACGGGCGCTGCCGACGCAGGCCGCGCTGGACAAGTCCAACTCCCCGCACGATCCGGCCGACACCGCCAGCCCGGCGGCGTACTGGACGCGGGACGCGCTGGCCGCCAACCCGTTCGCGGTCCGTTACGTCACGGGCGCCGGGAGCCTGCCCGATAACGGCAATGCCACAGCGGGTACCCGAGGCGTGCGCCCGGCACTGTTCATCCAGTCCGACGTCACGCTGACCGGGCCGGGCACCGCCGCTTCGCCGTACACCATCGCCGGGTTGCCGGTCACCGATCCCGAGGGGGACAACGAAACGCCGAAAGCCGAGGAGCCGGGACCCGATCAAGGGCTGTTCACTCTGGTCCGCAATAGCAACCTGACCGCCGACGAGGCCGAGCGAGCCGCCGCGCTGTCGACTGTCGACGGCATCACCTACTACACCGGCGTATCTGTATTGATGCCGGAACCCGGTGTCTATAACTGGGACTATCTCGACGAGGCGTTCTACCTCGCTCGGAAGTACAACAAGCCACTCAAACTCGGCTTGCTGGGCGGCCGCTGGGTGCCGGAATGGTTTTATACCTCCGGAGTCGAGAAGTTCAACTGGAACCTCGACACCGACCTCGTCGACCCGGGCAGCTACAACGCCACCGCGCCCGTCCCGTGGGATGCCACCTACCTATCGCTGATGGAACAGATGCTCAAAGCTGTCGCCGACCGGTACGGCAGCGATCCATACCTGGCTACCGTGCAGGTGACCGGGCCGTCGCTCAGCAGCGGCCTGGAAACCAATCTGGTGCTCAACGACACCGACGTGGCCAGGATCGGCTACAACCGCGACGTCTATGTGGCCGCGTGGAAGCGCATGATCGACTCGTATGCCGCAGCCTTCCCGGGCAAAGGCATCAGTCTGGCGCTGAACAACTACATCACGCTGGCCAGGGACAACCAGATCCCGAGGGAACTACGCGACTACGCCGCGGATCGAATCGGCGCCCGCTTCCGTGCCCAGATCGCCTACGTCACGTACGAGGACTGGTTTGAGCGTGGCAATGAAGGGATCGAGCTCTGGGCCGAGGCGTCCGACCGGGTCCGGTTGGAAGGACAGCTGATCGACGTCTACTCCGCGAAGAACGCCGATCCGGACTTCGCCTACCAGGGCATCCAGAAGGCGGCCGCCATGGGCGCGATGCTGATGGAGGTATTCACCGCGGACGTGCTGACCCCGCCGTACGGACAGCGGGTGGCCGACGCGCGCGCCGCGTTCCTGACCGACCGCACCCCGGCAAGCGTCAGCGTCCAACCGACCGCACTCACCCTCGACGTCGGCGCCCAGGCTCAGGCCACAGGGCTGGTCCACGATCCCAACGACTACATCGTCAGCGGCACGCCGGTCACCTGGAACAGCAGCACACCCTCGGTGGCCACCGTGGACCGGACGGGCAAGGTCACCGCCCACTCCATCGGCAAAACCACCATCACGGCTACCTACAAGGGCCTGCCGGCAGCAACTCTCACCGTCACTGTCCTGCAATCGCCCACCGTCCGGGCCGTCGCCCCCGTCGAGGTCGCCCGCCCCGGCGACCTCCGTCAGATCCATACCCTGCTTATCGCCCGCGGGGTCTGCGACGACGTCACCGATGCGACCCGCTACACCAGTGCCGATCCGGCCATCGCCAGTGTCACCCCGGACGGTCGACTCACCACCCACGCCCCTGGCGGCACCACCATCACCGCCAACTACCAGGGTCTGACGGCCACCGTTGCCGTCACCGTCCGACAAGCCGACCAGGCACAGGAGGCCGACCGTACGGCAGCCTCACCGGGCTGCGGCCGCTAGGGCCTGTCTTCAAAGGGTCAGATCCTGTCAAGCCCCGGGTTTTGTGGACAGTGAGATAGCTGGGTTTCAGGGGGTCAGTGAGGCGTCGGTCGTTGCGTGAAGTGCCTCGAACTCGGCGGGTGGGACATGCCCGAGCTCTCCGTGGAGCCTTCGCTG
>NZ_JBEXPH010000166.1:0-18153 GCF_040611955.1 Streptomyces sp. NPDC006510
CGCATACCTCACACACCACGGAATACAGCCATTACGGCGAACGCGTCAGGGACTTCGAGAAGGTTCACCCCAACGGGCCGAAGTCAGTAACAGCGCCCCGGTCGAGAAGTCCGGGGCGCTGTCTGGTCGCTCGGGAGGCTGTGCCTCGATGTGGGCGACGATCCCAAGCGAGACCCGCGGAGCACCTTCCCCAATGATCAGTTCTCCAGGCGGACAGGCATCAGTATCGAATAGGTGTCCTCGGTATCGGTCCGGCGAATCGCCAGGGGCGCCGTAGGGGCGCCGAACTCCAGAACCAATTGGTTCCGGGCTCCGGCGGCGAGGGCATGCAGCAGGAACTCGCGGTTGACTGCGACATGGTCCTGATCGTCGTCTCCGTCTTCACAGACGGTCACCACACCGTCGGCCGCCACCTTGAGCACGATGAGATCGCAGGAAACTCCGTCCTGCTCCCGCACCTCGCTTGCACGGACAGGGCCGGTTTCCACCGCCTCCCGGAAGGCCGGGACATCGACAAGGGCACGGCGCCCTGCCGGCAGGCGGACGAGGCGACGGTAATCAGGAAAGTCCTGATCGTGGCACTGGCCGGCTGCCTGACGGCCCCCCGTGTCCAAGGCCACGCGGTCACCATCCACAGTGAGCTGAACTGATGCGTCGTCACTCAGCAGCGCCCGCATCGCGTCGGCGAGCGGGGAAGGCACTATGACCTGCACACGGGGCCCGCCATAGCCGGTGGTACCAGCTTGTGCGACAGCCATCCGGTACCGGTCGGTGGCCACGACACGGAGTTCGTCGCCCTCGATGTCGAACAGGACACCGCCGAGCATCGGCAGCTCCGGGTCGGTACTGGCGGCGAAGCGGACCGCGTCCAGCGCGGCGGCCAGCTCAGGTGCGGCGACAGCCGACCGGACGGTCGTGGTGCGGAGCGAAGTCATGGGGTTCTCCCTGCATTCGAGTAGCGCTCGGATCGTGAAGAACTCATCGCGGGCATCGGACAGCCCCAGTTCGAGACGGAGCAGATGCGCCTGGAGCAGCTTCCGCACCAGGTCGGTGTCCGAACCGGACCATCCGGCCAGTACCAGCCGAATGTCCGCCAACGGCATACCAGCCCGGCGCAGCCGGGCCAGCAATTGGGCCTCCTCAAACTGCTCGGGGCCGTACCAGCGGTAGCCGCTCACCGGATCCACCCAGGCCGGGACCAGCACGCCAGTGCCGTCGTAGAACCGCAAAGCGCTCACGCTCAGTCCACTGTCCCGGGCCATCTCACCAATACTGCGCATCTCGCTCTCCACACCCAGAACTCTGAGCCCTCCACCAGGTCGAGGGTCAACAGCCGGCGGACTCGAACACTGAACAGCGTGCGGGCAGCCGGGCCAGACCGGCCGACGGAGGTCGGGCCGGACGAACGGCCCGTGCGAAACGCGGGCAGGCCGACAGCGGCGCGCCGCAGACTGAAAACGCTGTCGGACGCGGCAGCGCGACGGTGCGCGTCTCGTGCGACCATCCCTCCTGGGCCGAGCAGCGTCTGCTGTCCGCGACCGCCGGCCGTGCGGCCGCGGTCGCCCACCTCAAGGCCCGCCTCCGGGCCTCCCGCGGGCCTCGGGCCCACTGCGCGTGCAGGACCGGGAGCTGCCACACGCACATCCGTCCCGCCGACCGGCATGAGCGTGGCGAACCACGCTGCGGTACCCCCGGGTTCGGAGCCGTCCTCGCAGCGTCCGGGGTGTTGTCCGAGGTGGCGGTTACGATCCCGGTCATGCGACTTGAAGATCAGCTGGACAGGCTGGCGGAACTGGGGCTGCCGCTCGCGGCCGGCCGGACCGTGGACGAGTTGTTGTACTCGTGGCCGCGGGAGGCGTACGAGCGCAAGCCATTCGACCTGGTGCTGTTCGCGCTGGGCTGCGCGGTCGAGGACGAGCCGTGGGAGCGGTGGTTCTGTGACCGGGCGTGGCACTTCGACACCGAGTGCGTCCGTGGCCGGGGTTCGTACGTGGCGATCGCCCGGCAGCTGTGCCGGATCGCCGGCCTGCCGGACGCGCTGTCCGGCCTGCGGGACCACGTCGACCTCGGCGCGGAGGAGGCGTGGATCGAGTACACGGCCGACGGCCGGCGGGTCAACTGGCCCATCGAAGTCAGGGACGACTGGGCCGACCTGATGGTGGTCGGCTATCTCATCGACGAGCTGGAACACGGGGACCGGCGCTTCCATGTCCGGCACAACGGCCAGGCCATGACGCTCTTCTTCCTCGACGACGCCGCGGCCGCACGGCTCAACGCGCTGACCGACGGACAGGCGGTCGCCCCCTTCCCCGGGTAGCGGGCTCCGCTCGCCCGGTACCTCCGCTCGCCACATAGGCCGGTACTAGGCAGGTACATGGACGCTGCGGTCGACACTCCAACGGCCCGCAGTTCTTCATCACGGTCGTCCCGGCGACCTGGCTGAGCGCCGGTTCGCGCGGCCGGGAAGACATCGTTCATGGGGTGATCACCGACGTAGACGGTGTCCCACGCCAGGGCTCGGGAAGCGTCGAGGACCCGCGCGAAGAAGTCGGCCGGCAGCGAAAGCTGAAGCGCATGGTCGCATGGTCCGGCACCCGTCCGAGGACGACGACAGCTGGCCCCTGCTTGAGGAGGCGAAACGCGTGACCCGCAAGAACACGCCTGTGGTCCAAGCGTTCTGCGCCGCCGGGCTTGTGTCAGCGGGAGGGTTCGATTCCCCAGGCGGCGGCTCGGGCGGCGGCTGCCGCACGGTTGGGAAGGTCGAGCTTGGCGAGGATGTGCTCGATGTGGGTCCCTACGGTGCGCGGCGTGATGTGCAGCCGCTCGGCGATCTCCCGGTTGGTGCGGCCGACGGTCAGTTCGGCCAGCACCTGGAGCTCCCGTGGCGAGAGTCCGCCGGGCCGCCGCGCGTCCACGGAGGGATCGGCCGCGGCGATCTCCTCGGGCGACGGGCCCGCGCAGGGGCCGACGGCCGCGGCGAGGGCCTCGGTGAGCAGGGTGACCACGGCGCGCGCCGGATCGGGCGTGCGCCGCAGCCTGCGGGTGCTGACGTTCAGCATGCCGACGTACCGGCCGTCGGCGGCGAAGAGGCACTGGGCCACGCCGTCCTCGATGCCGAGCGGACACAACACCTCCTGGAAGCCCGGGGATGCAGCCAGGAGCTGCCCGGGGACGTCCCTGAGCCAGAGACCGCCTCGGGCCGGGCTGCGGAGCACGGAAAACATCGGATCGTGGTGGAGACGGGTCTCGATGTAGGCCGTGGCTTCGTCCGGGTAGCTCCCGGCGAGGGTGGTGTGGCGCCGGCGCAGCGGGTCCCACCGGGTCAGGGAAGCGTGGTCGTACTCCATCACCTCTGACAGCGCCGCCAGGACCGTGTCGACGCCGGTCACGCCGCTCGTGGCGCTCCTGGCGGCCTCGCGGACGTGGACGGCCGCGTCCAGGATGTCCGCTGTGCTCCGCTCCGCTGCCATCGTCCAAGGATGATCAAGCGCCCGGAATACGTCAATCGCGAAGGGTGTCGTGCACGACCTGCCCGTCCATGACAGTGAGGACGACGGGCATCTCCGGGATGTCGTGGGGGTCGGCGGTGAGCAGGTCTCCGTCGAGCACACAGAGATCGGCGACCTTGCCCGGCTCCAGGGAGCCCTTCCAGTCGTCGGCGAAGTCCTGCCAGGCCGCGTCGATCGTGTACGTACGGATCGCCTCGGCCAGGCCGATGCGCTGCTCGGGGCCGCTGACCCGGCCGGTGGCCTTCGACTCGCGCAGCAGCATGGTGGCGACGCCCTGGCGCCAGTCCGGGTCTGTGACGGGGGCGTCGGACCCGCTCGCGACCCGCACGCCTGCGTCGATGGCATCGCGGTAGGGCCATGCGTACGCGGCCCGCTCGGCGCCGACGAAGTCCTCCTCCATGTCGGCGACCGTCCACTTGATGGTGGGGTTCATGTTGACGCCGAAGTCATGTGCGGCCAGCACCTTCATGCTGTGTGCGGTGAGGAAGTCGCCGTGGATGACGTAGTGGCGGGCGTCGGGCCGCGGGTGCTCGGCCATGGCCGCGGCGAAGGCGTCCGCGATGGTGTCGCTGGCCCGGTCACCAGTGACGTGCACGCCCAGCTGGTGCCCGGCGGCGTGGGCATACCGGATCATGGCGTCGATCTCGGCGGTCCGCTCGGCGTCGGTCTCGCCGCCGACGCACAGGGAGCCGCAGCCACCGCCGACGTACGGCTCGTGCATCCAGGCCGTCTTGTTGGGGACGATGCCGTCGGCGAAGATCTTGACCCCGTGGATCGCGAGACGGCGCGGGTCGGCGTCGCCGGTATCACCGAGGGCGGTGAGAGTCTGGGCGAACTCCTCGGCGGTGCTCGCCATTCCGGTGGGCAGGACCAGGACGCCGAGGCGGGCGGTGAGTTCACCGTCGGCCAGCAGCCGACGGTAGACGTCGAGGGTCTCCGCGCCGAGCGCGCCCCGCATGATGCCGTCGCCGCCGGGGCCGAGCCCGGGCTCGGTGTAGCTGGTCACTCCGAGGCGGGCGAGCGTGGTGAGGGCCGACCTGATCGCGTCGGTCCGCTCCTGTCGGCTCAGCGGCGGCAGCGCGTTCTGGACGAGGGCCTGGGCCCCCTCGTGGAGCAGCCCGGTCGGCTCCCCGGCTTCGTCCACGACGATGGCTCCGCCGGGCGGTGCGACGGTGTGCCGGTCGATCCCTATGAGTTCCAGTGCCTTGGAGTTGACCCAGGTGGCGTGCCCGGAGAAGGAGTACAGGACGACGGGGTGGTCCGGGCTCACGGCGTCGAGGTCGCGCCGAGAGGGCAGCCGCGACGGATCGGAGACGCACTCGTCGAGGTAACCGGGGTCCCAGCCGTGCCCCGTGATCCACTGCCCACCCGGAACTCGCCCGACGGCCTCCCGTACCGCCTCGGCCACGTCCGCGAGGCAGGACACGGCGGGATGGCCGAGGTCGAGGGAGAGCGGAGGCGTCGCCATGCCGAAGGCGCACCCGTGCAGATGGGAGTCGTTGATACCGGGAAGCAGTGTCGCCCCACGCAGGTCGACAACGCGGGTGCCGGGTCCGACGAGCGGCGCGACGTCGTCCCGCCCACCGACGGCACTGATGATCCCACCGGTCACCGCCAGGGCCGAGGCGACGGAGAACTCGGCATCGACCGTGACCACCCGCCCACCGAGAAACACCAGATCCGCATACATGTCCACAGAAGGGTCCTTTCGAAGATCGGGGCGCACCACGGCCACCCGCGAACGATCTCCCAAGAACTATGGCCACGCCGTTACCCCCGCACATCGGTCATCCCACCGATACGCGCTCCCGTAATGGCAGGCTGACGCCTTGTGCTCCGGATCGCGACGGGCTTGGGGAGGGCATGGTGCACGACCCACCCTCCACCCGCTGGTGCCAAGTCGCAGCTGGCTGCAGGGGGCACCACTGATAGTCGCCCTGATCTGCACGTTCACGCCTTGGTCGCGGTGTACAGAGTGACTGACCACGGCGGTGTCTCGTCCATGGGCCGATCACGTGTCAACCGCTCCGCTCCAGGGTCGTGCCTCACGCGGAACGACCCAGCTGACGGGGTGCGGCGGGCGCGATCGTGGCCACGACGGTGCCACGACCGCGCGGCGGTCGACGCGTTCGTCCGGGCACCGGCAGACGGCGCACCCATGCCGATCACACTGCCGGAGTTCGAGCTGGTCCTGGGCAACTCGCCCCATCGCAGCGGCATATCGACGCGCGTACGCCACCCGCCGCTCACCGGCGCGGCCGCAGGCTCGGTTCCATGGACGAGAAGGAACTGATCGAACGCGCCAACGGCCGGGCCCGTGGGACGATCCGCACGGCCCGGACAGCCCACTGGCGCGGCTCGCGGCGAGCGGCGGCCGCGTCCTGCTGCTGGGCGCGCCCCTGGACTCGCTCACACTGCTGCACCACGCCGAGGCGCTGGCCGAAGCCCCCGGCAAGCAGTACGTCGAGTACGAGCAGCCGATCACGGTCGAAGGGCGCCGGGTGTGGCGCCGGTTCCGGGACGTCGACACCGGGACGGAGGCGTACGACCACGGGCGCGTGGTGCCCGATGGCGCCTGGCCGTTCACGGTCACCGCCGAGGCCATGCTCGCCGACGGCATCGGCCGCACCGGACTCGTCGGCGCTGCCGACAGCCACCTCTTCGAGGCACCGGACGTGGTCCGATGCGACGTGGAGTGGATCGAGACCGAGCTGGGGACAGCAGCGCGCGACGGCAACTGAACACCGCCGCGCCCGCCGTCCGTCTCCCGGTCCCGGTCAGACCGCCGCGTCGCCGGTGCCCGCCTTCGCGCGGATGTCACGACGCAGCCGTCCACCCGCCACCCCGAGCAGCGCCTCCTGTTGCGGACCGTGGCCGTACGGCACGACCTCCAGGTCGGCCACGAGACCGGTCAGCGCCCCGGAGTCTGCCAGCACGTGCGCGTACCGGTGGGCCAGGAACTGCTTGCAGCGACGGTACGCCTTCGGACGGACCGCGACCCGGCGCGCGACCTCAGCCGCGTTCGTCTCCGACACCACCAACCACGGCGCCCGCCGCAACAGCAAACCGTCGCCCCCGGGCGGGCCGCGAACGCCCGGGCCACCGCCTCCCACTCGTCCGGCACATACAGCTCGGACGGACCGCCGGCGATGTGCGCGACCGCCTCGGCATGCAGGTGGTGGGGCGTGCCGGCCTCCATGCTGGTGTCCGCCCAAGGACCGGACACCGAACCGAGAACCACCCCGGACACGGAAGCGAAGACTCCCAAATTTCGAGGGCCCAACAGCCCCTTTGAGTACGGGCCGACAGCGACGAAAGACGATGTCGCCCCGGGGTCGGGGGAACTGATGCCCAGTTGGCGGGCAAGCGGTCTCACCATGAGTTCGGACGGCTCTATGAGGGGCGCACCACGAACCGGATATGGGGGCAATCTGTGAGCATTCGTGGGCCCGCAACGGAACCCCCTGGGAGAGCAATGACCATTCGAGCCGCCCTCGCCGCCACTGCCCTGGCCCTGACCTGCCTCGTCACCGGCGCCGGCAGCGCTGCCGCGGACGACATCGACTTCGGCGACTCCAACGTGAACATCCTGCCCATCCAGATGTGCATGGGCAACGACTGCGGCTTCCCCACCGCCGACTAGGACGAGCGGCCACCCTTGCCATTACGGCGCCGACTCACAGCGGGAGGGGTGGCCAACGTATCGAACGGGGCCGCCGCCCGTGCCACCTGCCCCGGCGCGCTGCCTGATCAGCGCCCGCCCGCACTGGGCGGAGCGCGGCTGGAGCCTGGCGGGCCGGGTCGAGACCGCGTCCACCGAGGCGATCCTGCGGCGCTTCACCCGCAACGCCTCCCACCCCACCTACGCGGCGATGCTGGAGGCCGGACGCGCGCAGAAGACCAATCTTTCGGGAGTCTCCCCACAGGTCGGTGAACGCAGTGGGGAACATGCCGGGGCCTTCTGCTCGATGCGGTCGAGAGGTATTGATCACGGAGTTACGGATCACGCTGCGGTCGACGACGTGCATGGGGCCCTCGCAGGAGCCCGCACCGGACCTTCGCCGGTCCACCGGGCGACCGGGTGCCTGACGGGCCACGGACTACGGCCGGCTCATGGTCACGGGACGGTGTCGGACGCCGAGGGCCCGCGAGCCAGTGGATGTCGCGGACCTCAGCTGTCGGCGGCTCCTGGGCGGACCACCTCGCGGTAGAGCTGGAAAAGGCTGACCCGCTCGCTCCCCTCCACGTGTTCCTCCAGAAGTGACCAGCACTGTGCGACGAGTTGACGGGCCTGGGTGCCGGGCCAGGGCTGGGGCAGCAGCTCCGGGGGCAGGAGGGGGTCGGGCTCCATGGCGCGGGTGAACTCGGCGGCCAGTTCGATCGCGATGGCCAGCCGCTGGGGACCGAGGAGATCGGCGTCCTCCCGGAGCCGGCGCAGCCGCGGTCGGGCGACGGAGGCAAGTCGCTGGTAGCGGTCGGCGATCTCGTCCTGCGGCCACAGGGCGCGGGCGAGTGCGGCGGGGTCGTGTTCGTTGCCCTGGCGCAGGTTGTCCGTCGTCAGTAGCGTGAGGTGGTCGAGGACATCGAGGTTACGGGCCTGGTCTTCGACGTAGGGCTCCCAGGCGTTGGCGCTCAAGTAGAGCCCGCCCTGCACGGCGGCGCCGCCGAGCCGGGTGAGTGCGGCCCGCAGGGCGTCGCGTGCGGTGCGGGCGGTCTCGGGGACCGCGAAGGCGACGAGGTGCCAGATGCCGTCCCAGGGTGCGAGGCCCGCGTCCTGCCGGAAGGCGTGCGCGACGAACTCGACGTCGGGCCCGAGCGCCTGCTCGGTCGCTCCGGTGGCCCGCAGGACTGCTTTGCGCCCCCTGCCTTCCTGGGTGAAGCGCCCCTCCGTCACCAGCCGCTTGACGCACAGCCGCACCTGTTGGTCGGTCATGCCGAGCAGCGGGGCGATGCCGTAGAGCTCGCCGGTGTCGACAGTGTGGTCGGTGCGGATCAGTGCCTCGACGAGCGTCCGGGTGGGGACCTGGACGGCCGGTTCCGGAGTGCGGGGTGAATCCGTTCCAGGCATGGGGTGGTGGGCCTTTCGAGCGTCGTCGAGATGGTTGGTCGGGGTGCTGCGTGGGCTGCCGAGTCGGGATGACGAATCGAGGAGCGATCGGGATCGATTCGATCGTTTACGAAATAGAGTAGCTTCGGCTCATGGGTACCGAGAGTGGTGCCGACTGCCCGACCAGGTCCTGATCGGGGGCCACGAGGCGAGGCCGATCGTTGTGGTCGCCCCCGATCAGGACTGTGGCAACCGGTTCGTCGCGCTCGTTACAAGAGTTCGCCGTGCGCTCGGGGAGATGGCGCGGATCGAGCACATCGGGTCGACCTCGGTGCCGGGGCCGGCGGCGAAACCGATCATCGACATGCTTCTGATCGTCGATGACGCCGACGAGGAGGCTTTCGTCCCGGCACTCGTGGCAGAGGGGTCGAACTGCGGGTGCGCGAGAGAGGCCACCGGATGCTGCGCACTCCCGAGCGCGATGCGCACCTGCATGTCTACGGCGAGGGCGCGGAAGAGATTCGGGACTACCGGGATCTGCGCGCCCGGCCGCGCCACGACCGGGCGGACCGGGACAGGTACGCGGCGAAGAAGCATGAGCTCGCCAAGGAGGAGTGGCCGGACACGAACGACCACGCCCGGGCCGAGGACGGTGTGGTCGCGCTGGTGCTCGCGCACGCCCGCGCGTGACGTGCCGGTTCGGTGTGATCACGGCCCGGCATGTGGGGTGCTCGGGCACGCCCGCGCGTGGCGCGACGACGGGCGTGCGCAGGGCGGCCGGGGCCGGGACTCCTGCGCGTCGCTCCCGCCGCCGGGCCCTCACGCTCGCGCGACGCGCTTCACAGGTCGTTCCAGAAAGAGCTGAGCAGAGCGGCTGTCTCGTCGGTGCGCTCGATCTGTGGCAGGTGACCGGTTCGCGGGAAGAGATGGGTGCGTGCCCGGGGCAGGGCGGACGCGGCGTTGATGAGGTGACGGGCGGGGAGGATGCGGTCGTGGGTGCCCCAGGCGACGAGTGTCGGGGTATCGAGCGCCGAGACCTCCGCCAGCAGCTCCGTACGCCAGCCGGAACGTACGCCGCGCCAGGAACCGAGCTCGCGGGCCACCTGCCGCAGCGTCCGGGCAGCCCCTTCGCGGCGGGCGAGAGCAAGTGCCGCGGCGATCCGTTCGGGGGTCGCGAAGTCCGGATCGTGGAAGAGGGAACGCTCCGTCAACCGCGCGTTCGCCTCATCGGGGCGCAGGAGCAGCCGCCAGAGCAGCGGCAGGTCGAGGATGCGCAGCGCCCAGGTGGTCTCGCGGCCGAATCCAGCGCTGTTGAGCAGCGTCAGCGAGGACACGCGCGCGGGGGCATGTGCGGTGAGCTGCATCGCGATGGCGCCACCGAGGGAATTGCCCACCATGTGTACGGCGGACGTGAGGCCGAGCCGGTCGAGCACCCGCTCGACGTGCCCGGCCAGTGAGGCGAGCCGGCAGTCCGGCAGGGGCTGCGACCCGCCGAACCCGGGGACGTCGATCGCGATGAGCCGGTGATCGGGCAGGGCGGCCTGGAGCGGTGCCCAGTCCGCCAGGCTGCGGTCCAGGCCGTGCAGCAGAAGCACCGGGGGGCCACTGCCCGTCGCGGTGTAGCGGACGGCACGTCCCGCGACGTCGACGAACTCGGTGGGGGGCGTGGTGACTTCTTTCGATGGCACGTCGTATCTCCTGTCGCGCTTCACTCGGCCGGGGTCACGTCGATGATCACGCCATCGCGAGGGCCGTCGTCGCCGGGCAGGTCGGGCACATGACGTGCCAGGTCGAGGAAGAAGCGTTCGGCGTCGATGGCTGTCTCCGGCGGGTGGACGCCGAGGTGGCCACCGGTGCCGTCCAGTAGTTGCGCAAGCCCCAGCGCCAGGGGCAGACCGGTCGCCTCCGCCATGTCGTTGAGCAGCGCCGAGGCACCGGGCGTATCGGCGAGCCGGGCCAGAGCGGTGACGCGGCGGCCGTCGCGGGTGCCCGTGGCGGTGGCGAAGAACGGGGGCAGTGATCCGGGCCCCTTACGGGTCATGGCGCCCGCAGTGGCCCGCAGCGCGCGGGACGCCGACGGCTTGGCCAGATCGGCCGCCGCGGTCTCGTTGGTGAGTTTCCCGGCGTCGATGTCGCGGCGCAGGACATCGAGGTAGGCCACCGTGCCCGCGGTGACGACCATGAGGTTGGCGGCCTCGCCGGCCGGCCGGAAACTGCGGTGCAGAGTGACCGGCTCGGGGTGGCCGACGGTGTAGGCCGTGCCGGAGTGTCCGGCCGATACGGAGAGCGCGACCGGCAGGAGTGGCCGCCGGTGGACGAGTCGGCCGTCGCTGACCACCGCCACTTCCCCGCTGATCTGCTCCATCCAGTGCACGGCGGCCGCGCTGGGGCGCCCGTCGGGGTCGCTCAGCTGCTCGTCGTCCCCGCCAGTGCCGGAGACGTCGACGGGCCATGCGGTGTACAGGTCCTGGACATGGTCCAGTTGCCGGACGGCGCGTGTGGCCAGCAGATTGCTGACACCGGGGCTGGCGCCCATTCCCACCACGGCGCGGACGCCGGCGGCCCGGGCCTCCTCGTCGAGGCCGAGCATCTGCAAGGTCGGTTCCCAGTCGTCGCAGATGTCCAGGTAGTGGGTCCCGGTCGCGATCGCGGCCCGCAGCACGGTCAGGCCGAAGCGGTAGTACGGGCCAACGGTGTTGAGCACGACGTCCGCGCCCTCCAGAGCGGCGTGCAGGCCGCCGCTGTCGGTCACATCCACCGTGAGCGCCCGCATCGGCGCGCCACCCGTGCCGTCCTCGGCGAGCCGGCAGACCAGTGTCCGAGCCGCCTCCAGGTGCCGGTCGGCCACCACGATCTCGGTGACGCCGGGGAGTCCGGCCGCCACACGTACCGCCACGGCACCCATCGCTCCGGGTCCGCCGAGAGCCAGAATCCTCATCCCGCACTCCATTCATCACGTGCAATACGATCGTAGGCTATACGATCGTATTCGAAGTGAGCGACCATTGTTGGAGGAGGATCATGACCGACCCGCACAGCACGGATCCGGCCCCCCATGGGCCGGTCGCGGCGCGGCATCGGCGTACCGGGCCGGGCGGCGCCTCACCCGAACGTCACGTGTCCGTCGTTATCGTCGGCGCCGGATTTGCGGGCCTCGGCACAGCCGTCCGGCTGCTGCAGGAGGGCTACCGCGACCTGCTGATACTGGAGCGGGCCGATGAAGTCGGCGGCACATGGCGGGACAACGCCTATCCCGGGTGTGCCTGCGACGTACCCTCGCGCCTGTACTCGTTCTCGTTCGCACCCAACCCCACCTGGAGCAGGCGCTTCGCGCCTCAGGAAGAGATCGAGCGGTACCTGAAGCGCTGCGTCGACGAATACGACCTGACGCCCTGTCTTCGGCTCGGCTGCGAGCTGCAGCGTGCCACCTGGGACCCTCGGCTGCTGCGCTGGGAGCTGGAAACCAGCACCGGACCACTCAGCGCCGGGCTGGTGGTGATGGCCCAAGGACCCCTTTCGGAGCCGGCCATCCCCTCCCTGCCCGGCCTGAAGGGTTTCACCGGAGAGTTGTTCCACTCCGCCCGGTGGAGGCACGACCTGGACCTGTCGGCCCAGCGAGTCGGCGTGCTCGGGACCGGTGCAAGCGCCGTCCAGTTCATCCCCCATCTGCAGCGCACGGCCAAGCATGTGACGGTCTTTCAGCGCACTCCGTCCTGGATCGCCCCGCGCCGGGACCGTCCGGTCCCGGAATGGCAGCGTCGCCTGTTCCGGCTGGCTCCGCCGGTGCAGCGACTGGCGCGAGGCTGGGAGTACATGGCTCGGGAGACGACTTTGCCGGCACTGCTCGGCAACCGCACCATGGCCGCTCTGGGGCGTCGGGAGGCACTGGCCCATCTGCACCGCCAGGTCAATGATCCTGAGCTGCGGTCCAAGCTGACCCCGGACTACGCGTTGGGTTGCAAGCGGGTCCTGCTGTCCGACGACTACTACCCGGCACTGGTTCAACCCAACGTCCAGGTCGTCACCGACCCGATCGCGAGCATCGGACCGAACGCCGTC
This sequence comes from Streptomyces sp. NPDC006510, assembly GCF_040611955.1. Classification (NCBI taxonomy): domain Bacteria; kingdom Bacillati; phylum Actinomycetota; class Actinomycetes; order Kitasatosporales; family Streptomycetaceae; genus Streptomyces; species Streptomyces sp. NPDC006510. Next base: position 12,616 of record NZ_JBEXPH010000166.1, read on the forward strand.
CTCACCACGCCGGGCGGCGCGCAGGCCGCACCCGGTGGCACGGCACCCGCCGACACCGCGCATCCCGTGGACGTACTGATCCTCGGAACCGGATTCCGTGTCACCGACGCCTCCTACGCGCAGCGCGTCATAGGTGATGACGGGCGGTCCCTGTACGAGGTCTGGCAGGGCAGCCCACAGGCATACCTCGGCACGACCGTCGCGGGATTCCCCAACCTGTTCCTGATGGCAGGCCCCAACACGGGCGTGGGACACACCAGCCTCATCTACATGATCGAGTCACAGATCAACTACCTCATCAGCGCCCTGCGGCTGATGCGCAGCCGCAGCCTGGGGGCCGTGGATGTGCGCGCGAAGACGCAGCACGCGTACAACGCCGAACTGCAGAACCGGATGGCTCCCACCGTCTGGGCCTCGGGCGGCTGCTCCGGCTGGTACCAGGACCGCACGGGCCGTGTCACCACCATCTGGCCCGCGCCGACCTGGCGGTTTCGCCGTCGCACCCGAGCCATCGAGCCGAAGGAGTACGTGCTGACGGCATCGCGCGACGCCCCGAACCGGCAGGTGTCCGGCGGGCCCGACCGCGTGGGCGCCGGCGAAGCGCAGCCGGGGTCATGAGTAGTCCTCGCCGCCCCCGGGCGATCGGTTGCACGTGCGGCCACCGGAGACTTCTGTCCAAGGAGTCGTTGGTGTCCACGGCACTGAGCCGCACCCCGGCCACCCGGCTCTTCGCCTTCGAGGCGCTGAGCACCGTACTGTTCGCGGTGCCCATGCTGGTGGTCACCACAGCAGGCCATCCCAGAGTGCCCGAGTGGGCCCAGTTACTGGGGCTGGCCCTGCTCCTCACGATGATCGGCGCGCTGGTACGTACGTGTCGCCTGACCATCGCCGATGGGCTGAAGCTGACCACCCGTGGAACCACCGGGCCGGGCGAGGGCGTGACCAGGCGACTGCGCCAACAGTCCTTGGCGGAGAGGCGGTTGGGGTGGCTGCTGGTTCTGTATCCGGCCGCGCTGGTGATCCTGCTACCGGTCCCCGCCACCTGGGTGCGCTTCTGGTTCTGGTCCACGCTGCTTCTCGGCCTGTCCGCGATGCTCTCACTCTGCATGCTGCTGCGCGGCGCGGGCCACGCCGACTGCCGACAGGAAGGGCTCCTGAACGCCTTGGGCCCGTAGCGCCGGACCAAGCCGCCCCGAGTGGGGTACACACAGGAGTGTTCTGCGGTCCCGACACAATCGGACGACACAGCTCGGCACGTTCACCGGTGGGCTCGTAACACGTAGGTCGTCAGCTCGATTCCGACGGGCAACCCCGGAAAGGCCCAGGTCGTTCGGACGACGACCTGGGCCTTTTACGATGCCGCAGCCTTCGCCGGTCGGCTTGCGGAGTCACGCTGGGCGTCACGCCTGAGCACCCGCGCGGCGATCACCTGTACGCGGACAGCGATCCACTGGCCCTGCTTGCGCTCGGGATGTACGGCGGGGCGCAGCTCCCCGCCCCCGACGACTCCTCCCCCTCAGGCTCCCAGCGGCACTCGGGCCCGGTCGATGCCCAGTCGGCTGCGTCCAGCGGCAACGAGGGGGCAGTGGCGGGCTCAGCAGGCCCAGCACGGGACCATCCCTCCCCTCGCCAGAACGGAGTTCTGACCGACTGAACCCGACGGCACCTGGGGCGCGGGCGGCTCGGTCGTCCGCCACGCCGACCTCGTTGCCCTGTCCCGGAAGGAACGCGCGAACGTGACGGAAGCCCGGGCCCAAAAGTACTGCCGTCGAATTCCCCGCCTGCTCGGCGGGAGACGACGGAAGTGTGGCGGCAGGGTCCGGTCGGAAAGCTCGTCACTGTCAGCCTCCGGGTGTGAGGCGGTGCTGAACGAGCCCAGCCCATGGCCGGGTCTGCCGCCGTGTCAGGAGTGGGGGTCCACCAAGATCTTGACGGCCGTCTCGTTGTGGTGGATCAGGGTCTCGAAGCCTTCGGTCACGAGGTCGTCCAAGCCGATGGTCCTGGTGATGAACGGCGCCAGGTCGATGCGCCCTTCCTGTACGAGCTTGATGGTTTGCGGATGGGAGTTGACGTAGGCGATCGTGCCGCGCAGGTCGACCTCCTTGAGGACGAGCTTCTGCATGTCGAGCGACGCCGGCTTGCCCCAGATCGAGATGACGGTGATGACGCCGCCGGGCCTGATGGCGTCCAACAGCGTGTCGAGGACGACGTTGACGGACGTGGCCTCGAAAGCGACGTCCGCACCCTTGCCGCCGGTGAGGCGCCGGACCTCCTCGACGGCATTGGTGGCAGCGGGGTCGATGACGTGGTCGGCGACCCCGGTGTCCAACGCCTTCTGCCGGCGCAACGAGCTGAGCTCGGTGACCGCAACCTCGACACCCATCGCCTTGAGCACCGCGCAGGTGAGCAGCCCGATAGGGCCGGCGCCGCCGACGAGAGCGAAGTCGCCCGCCTTCGCGCCCGAGCGCTGGAACGCGTGGTATCCCACCGACAGTGGCTCGATGAGTGCCGCCTGGTCCAGCGGGATGTCTCCGACCGGGTGGACCCACCGGCGTTCGACGACGATCTTCTCCGCGAGCCCGCCGCCGCGGCCGCCCAGCCCGATGAAGTTCATGTCGGGCGAGATGTGATAGGTCGGGTTGTTCTTGCTCGTGTCGACGTCGGGGCGCAGGATGTACGGCTCGACCACGACGCGGTCGCCCGACTTCAGGCCCTCGACACCATCGCCCACCGCGTAGACAACGCCGGACATCTCGTGACCCAGCGTCACGGGGGCGGACTCGCCCGAAACCGGGTGCGGATGGCCGGCCGGCGGAACAAAGATCGGTCCGTCAAGGTACTCATGCAGGTCGGTGCCGCAGATCCCGCAATACGCGACGTCGATGCCCACCGTGCCCGGTCGTACGGTGGGCTCCGGGACGTCCTCGATGCGGATGTCACCGCGGTCGTAATAGCGTGCAGCCTTCACTTGGGCCGACTCCTTCGTCTGGTTTCTTCTCACGCCTCGTGTCGAACCTTGCCGTGGAATGATGTTCGCGCCTCGCGCGACACATTCACGTCAATAGCCAACAGTACGTTCAATACGGACAGACGCTCGCGTCGACCTCCTGGGCCCAAGGGCGCTCCCTGTTTCTGCCGTACCGTGCACGCACCCCGGATGTACGCGGCACGGGCCCGGCAGTCGGCCGGCCGGTGCCCGGGTCCCCAGTACCGCTTGCACTGCTTGACGGCCGCCGCGCGGTTCTTGTCGCTGCGGGTCCGGTTCACCGCGCGGCGCAGTGGATCCTTCGCGGTCTGTCCGGGCACCTTCTTCGCCGACATGTACGGCTTGGCGTCTTGCGGGACGAGGAACGCCCGACGAATGTGCGCGGCCTCGGCCTGCTCCGTTGCGCCCTGCTTCGCGCTCAGGGTGAACGGGGTGAGGTAAACGCTGATCGCCCGTTTCTTGCAAGTCGGGACCGTGTGGCGTGGCCTGCATGATGGATACGCGAAGATCACCGCCGGGCAGATGTACCGCTACTACGTGAACCAGGTCGTCGTCGGTGAGGACGTCGTCCCGCCTCACCGCGCGTGAGGAGGAGGTGCTCGCCCGGCCCGTCGCGGGGCCCGGCAGCGAGCGGATCGCCCGCCGCCAGCGGCGCCCGCACACGGCGTCAGACGGTGAGGAGGTGCTCGGCGTCGGCGTAGCGGGCGAGCTTGTCCGGGTCCACCTCGATCCCCAGGCCGGGTTCCTCAGGAATGCTGAGCATGCCGTCCTCATCGAGCTGCCAGGGACGCGCGGTGATGTCGTCGATGTAGGGCGAGCCGGTTACGTACTCGACGAGATCGGTGTCGGGCAACGCCGAGGCGATCTGGAGGTCGGCTGCGAGTCCGATCGCTGTGTTCCACCCGTGCGGCACGAGTTTGACGCCGTGGTCGTGCGCAGCCCAGCCGATGCGCCGCAGCTCGCTGATGCCGCCCACCTTCGTGACGTCGGGCTGGACGATGTCGAGCGCGCCGGCCTCGATCCAGGGGTGGAACGACTGCCGTCGGGTGAGCACCTCGCCTCCGGAGATGGCGACTGGCGCGTGCCTGCGCAGCTGAGCGTAGTCTTCCAACGCGTCCGGAGGCAGCGGCTCCTCGAACCAGGCAACGCCGTAGTCGTCGAGCATGCGTGCGGTGCGCAGCGCCCACTTGTACCCCTGGCTCCACGCGCTGTCGCTGGCGCCCGCGTCGACCATCAGCGCCGCCTCGGTCCCGACGGCCTCGCGCGCGGCGGCGACGATGCGCTCGTCGAGACCGGAGTCGTGGCGGCCGAACGGACCCCAGCCGATCTTGAAGGCCGTCCAGCCCGCTTCGCGCAGCGCGAGCAGATGATCCCGCAGGGGCTCGGGCCGGTCCATCAGCAGGGAGGCGTACGGGCGGACCCGGTCGCGGTACCTTCCGCCGAGAAGGCGCCCGACTGGCTGGCCTGTTGCTTTGCCGAGGAGGTCCCACAGCGCGGTGTCGACGCCGCTGATCGCGTGAGTGACTGCACCGCCTCGCCCCAGCCAGAAGGTGGCGCGGTGCAGCCGCTCGCTGGTGCGCTCGGGTTCGAGTGCGTTCGCCCCTATCAGCAAGGGGCGCAGTACTTCCAGCGCGCCGCGCACCAGGTGCTCGCTGGTGAAGACACTGCCGATGCCCGCGTGTCCGTCCTCCGTGTGGACGGCGACGAGGGTGTGCACGACGTCGTCCTGCGCCAGCTCTTCTTGCCAACCGCCCTCCGGCGTCGCGCCGCGCAGTCCGGTCGCCCTGACGTCAACGATCTTCATGGTGTCCTTTCGTATGGTGCGCGCGGACTTGGAGGAGCGCGCGCACGGGATGGTTCAGCGCCCGGACAGGTAGCGGCCGGGACGGGTGCCTAGGTGCTGGCCGTGGTGCACGACCAGTTCGCCGTTGACCAGCACGTGCGGAACACCGACCGCGTATGTGCCGGTGAAGGCGAACGTGTCCTGCGCGGCGAGGGCCGAGAGGTCGAGCACGGTCAGGTCGGCGTGCTGCCCGGGTCGGATACGACCACGCTCGGACAGCCGGAAGTGGTCGGCGACCATCGAGGTCATCTTGCGCACTGCCTCCTCCAGGCCGAGGGTTCCGGCGCGCAGCACGTGGTGGGCGAGATAGTGAAGGTGGCCCGTGAAGAACAGCGGATGGCGGGTCCGCGCCGCGAGCGGGCCCTCGGTGCGGCTGGTGAAGCCGTCCACGCCGAGGCAGAACAGTGGGTGCGCGACCGCCTCGGCGACATGCTCGGGCGTGAACAGCCGTCCCATGAGCTGCACGGTCGGCATGTCGGACCCCGCCGCCCGCAGGACGTCGAAGAGCGCGTCCCAGCAGTCCTGGCCGCGCAGCGCGGCGATCTCGGGGAAGGGCAGGCCTTCCAGCTCCGGTGTCGCAGGGCTGGTCGCGAGGACGACCCTCTCCCATTGGCCCTTGTGCACGAACCGCCAGTAGCGGTCGCAGTCCTGGCGCAGCCGCCGCCGCACGTCGGGGTCGCCGAGCCGGCGCGCCGCGTGCGCGGGGCCG
>NZ_JBEXPH010000167.1:0-17927 GCF_040611955.1 Streptomyces sp. NPDC006510
GCCAGGGCAGCGAAGGTCAGCTTGTGAACGCGCATCGAATCTTCCTCAGCATCAGTGGGGGGTGGTGTCGCCTGCTCGGTACAAGCCTGTACGAGGTAATTGTCAGATCCTGTGGATTGCGACGATCAGGTGGTTGAGGCATCCTCGCCGACCAGCGTCGGTCAGTCGGTGTGGACCGGAGGCAGTTCCTTCGGTGTAGGGGTGCCCCAAGTGCTCCTTCGTGAGTGTCTTGAAAGGCGGGACACTGCCGCTGGAGGCCCAGACGACTCTGCAAGGGGCGGTAATTCGACGGATGAGAACAGGCTTCGGCCTGGGAAGCCGCCGCAGGCGGCTTCCCAGGCCATGGTGAAACCTCAGCCCGAGCCCGTAACTACTCCGCAACGTTGGTGTTGCTCGGGGGATTGAACACGCAGAACTCGTTGCCCTCCGGGTCGGCAACGACGATCCAGCGAAAGCCGTGTTCGTTGAGTTCTTCAGAGAGCCTCGCAGCGCCGAGCCGTTCGAGGCGATTGACCTCGGACACCAGGTCAGCGGTGCCAAAGTCGAGGTCAAGGTGCATGCGGTTCTTGCCCTGCTTTGGTTCTGGGACGTGCTGCAGGAGAAGGGTTGGTGCAGGAGCGGGCCCGACCAGGCTCAGGTAGGGAGGTCCGTGGAAACCGCGCCGGTAGTCCAGCGGGGCGAGCGCGGCAAGCCAGAAGTTCGCTTGCGCTTCGGTGTCGACACAGTCCAGCGTCACAACGATCTGCATGGCGGAACGGTAGGAGGCGTGGTCGGCCCTGACTATCTATTTTTCGGCAGCACCCGGGGTGGTACTGCCGCTCTTCAGGCCCAAGCATCCTCTGCGAGCTCGGGTTCGAGGGTCATGACCCGCCCTGTTCAAGGAGTTGAACCTCAAGGTCGGCGATGCGTTTGTCGGCGAAACGAAGGTTCGATCGGGCGCCTTCGAGTCGCTCTTGCAGCGTGCGGTGCTCCTGGGTGAGCTCGGCCTCGGCGTTGAGCGCGCGTTCACGGCACGTTGCCTCGATCCGCTCGTGCTCGGCCTGGCCTCGGCGGTCGTGACGGCTGCGGCTGTCGACGACCGCGTTCTTCACCAGACTGCGGGCGGCGGTGTTCTCATAGAGGAACGTGGCGGACACCCCGGCCCGCTCGGCGATTGCCCGGATGGTGAGGCGGCCTCGTTCGCGACGGAGTTGACCGAGCGCCTTCTCGACCTGGGCGAGCTTGTCCTGGGTCTGCCGACGCCGGGCGGCGATGGCGGCCGCGGTGGAGATGGGCGTCGATGTCACGCTGCCTCACCTCCGCCGAGTTGGTGGTCGGCCAGGTCCTGGGCCCGGAAGACGGTGGCCCAGACCCGACCGAAGAAGTCCTGGGGCCTGCGCAGGTCGAGTGCGAGGGCATCCTCCAGCAGGCCGACGGCCTCCAGTGCCTTCTCCAGGCCATCGATCGCGCGGGCAGTCGGCTCGAAGAGGTTGTGAAGGTAGTCGGCCGTGGCCGAGTCGGGAGCCCCTTCGGCGATCGTGCGCCATTGCTCGCGTTTGCAGTGCCAGTAGACAAGGTCCGCGCCGGAGAGGACGAACTTGTCGCAGGTGTGGCAGTTGAGCTTCCAGGGGCAGGCGTCACCGGGCCCTGACCCCGGGTTTTGGACACCGGAGACACTTGGATCTTGATGGTCCAGGAGAACGGAGTCCCCGTGGGGATGAAGCACTACCCCGCCGAGTTCAAGGCGGACGCAGTCGCGTTGTACCGGTCTCGTCCGGGAGCGACGATCAAGTCGGTCGCCGCCGACCTCGGAGTGAACACCGAGACGCTGCGCAATTGGATCCGGGCCGCCGACGGACGCCGCTCCGGCTCCCACTCCGCACCTGCTGCGGCGCTGAAGTCTGCAGGTCAGCTGGGGTGCGGCAGAGCATGAGCGCGGTCGGGTCCAGCGCGGACAACGCCGCCGCCGAATCGTTCAACGCCAGCTTCGGGGGGGGAGACGTTGAAAGGCCGAAAGGGCTGGTCGAGCGAGCGTGAGGCCCGACTCGACGCCTTCCGCCGGCTGACCCGATACAACACCCGACGCCCGCATTCCCGGCTCGGCCAGCGATCCCCGATCGCTTACGAGAACACCTTCCAAACAACATCAACTACCCTGACCAGAACCGCATAGACGTGTTCAAGATCCGGGGTCAGGGCCCGTCACCAGGCGGCTGTCCGAGCCAGACGATGTTCAGGACGGACAGGCGGTGCAGGGGTCTGTTGATCCAGTAGGTGAGGGACGGCTGGCCGACAGACGCGAGGCGCACGTCCTCGCCTTCGGGGTCGTCGGCGTCCACTGCGAAAGCCCCACGGGTCGGCCGCGGCAGCGTCCAGGACGTCCACACGACCTCTTCGGCGCGCTCGGGCAAGGCGTCGAGGACCTTCGCGGCCGGCGCGGAGAAGCGGACCGCGTACGACTGTGCGGTCATCGACGCCTGCTCCGCAGCTCCGCCATGTCGACGAACGCGCTGTCGTCGTAGCCGGAGGCGACGAATGCGTCGACCGCCGGGGCGGAGGCGAGGCGAGCCTGCCGGACCTGGACGACCTCGTACAGCGCGGTGAGGGAGAACGTACTGCGGGGCACCTCCAGCGCTGAGGCCCACTCGCGCTCGAAGGCCGGCACCCACTGATCCGCGCGCTGGTCGGTGCGCAGCTGGTCGAGCAGTTCGGCCGGAGCTCCCGGGGCGGGGGCGTGCAGCGTGGCGGGGCGTGTTCGCGCTGCCCCAGCCTCCTACATGGTTCGGTAGGCCCGGAGGAAGGTCCGCACTCCCTCGACGATGAGTGGCCGGACGCGGGTGTCCTCCGCGGCATTCGCGGAACCGAGCCTGTCCAGCGTGACGCCGAAGGTCAGCGCGATGAACTGGTCGGCCGCGAGTCGGGGGTCGGGGACGTCGAGCAGCCCGGCCGCGGCGAAGGCGGCGAACCGCTCGGCGAGTGCCTCGTCGGGGGTGTCGGCCATGGAGTTGTAGCCCCGGTGCGGCAGGTGGCCGGATTCCGCCCGGACCAGTCGCTGCAGCGTTGCGTACTCCGCTGAGCCGAGCATGTCGGTCGCGATGCGCATCGAGAACGTGACCAGAGCGTCCTCGAGTTCGGCGTCCTCTGTGAGGTCGGTGAGGGTGTCGTCGAGGGTGCGCCGGATCGTGGTGATCAGTGACTCGCCGACGGCGTCGACGACTGCTTGCAGCAGCGTCTGTTTGTCGCCGAAGTAGTCGTAGACCGTCCGCTTGGACACCTCGGCCCGGGCGGCGACCGCGTCGACGCTGGACCGGTCGAAGCCGTCGGCGAGGAACAGCTCCCGGGCCGCCGAGAGGATGGCGGCCCGCTTCCGCGTGGACCCCTCGCGCAGTGTCTTCGTGGGTGTCTTTGTGGTCGGCATGGGCACATCTTAACCGAACTACACTGCACGGTGTAGTGTAGTTTCGAACTCATAGCGGGCCGCTGTGTCCGCGCCGGACCCGGCAATGAGGAAAGGACGTCCATGACCGCAACTCTGGTTTCCCCGGCCCGCATCGGTAAGGCCGCTGTCGGGGCCCTCGGCATGCTGGCAGTCGCCACCGGTGCCTTGGAGTCGGTGGTGACGCCGACGCTCCCGCTCCTGCAACGCGAGCTGGACATGAGTCCCGCCGAAGGGGCGTTACTCAGCATCATGCTCCTCATCACCGGTGCGCTCGTCACACCGGTCGCGGGCAGGTTAGGCGACCGCTACGGCGGGAAACGGGTCCTGATCCGGCTGATGGCGGTGGTCTGTGCCGGTGGTCTGGTGTCGGCCCTGGCGCCGAACCTGCCGGTGCTGTTGCTCGGTCAGGTACTGCAGGGTGCGATGGTGGGCGCGCTGCCCCTGTCGTTCATCCTGGTGCGCGAACACCTCCCCGCAGGAGAGTCGAAGGTGGCCATCGGGGTGGTCAGCGGGCTGTTCGTGGGGGGCGGGATGGCCGGAACGCTGTCGGCCGGGCCCGTGGCCGAAGGGCTGTCCCGACACTGGATGTTCGCGCTGCCGACGATCGCGGTCATCGGGGCCACCATCCTGGTGAACAGGCTGATGCCGCATGATCCGCCGGGCAGGTCGGACGGCGCCGGGGTCGACTGGCCCGGCCTGGTTTTCTTGAGCGGGACGCTGGTCACGCTCATGCTCGTACTCGCGCTGGCGCCCGACCTCGGCTCGCAGCCACTCGTGCTCGGCGCCCTCATCGCGGTTCTGGCCGCCTTCGCGACCGGATGGACAGTCGCCCAGCGTCGTGCGGCCTCGCCGATGGTCGATCTGCGCATGCTGGCACGACCTGCGGTGTGGAAGTCGTGTGTGCTGACGTTCGTGATCTGCGTCGGTACCTCGGTGCCGGTCTATCTCGTCCCGCAGCTGTTCGCGGTGTCCGCCGACGACTACGGATTCGGGGCCGGCGCCACCGAGATCGGCTTCTTCCTGCTGCCCGGCGCCGTGGCCGCGTCGCTGGCCGGGCCGATCGGTGGGATCGGGGCGCGGCGTTTCGGCTCGCGTGCCGTGGTCACCGCCGGGATCGTCATCATGGCCGCCGCCCTGATCGCCCTGGCAGTCGTGCACACCGAGGTCTGGCATCTCATCATCGGCAAGATGATGATCGCGCTTGCCAACGGCCTGTGCGTCACCGCGTTGGTGACCAGCACCGCCACATCCGTCGATCAAGGTGACACCGGCATTGCCACCAGCCTGGTCCTGGTGACTCGTGTGCTCGGCTACGCCGTGGGTGTGCAGGTCAGTGGTGCGATCCTCACCGCCGGTACCCCTACCGGGTCCGATGTCCCGGCCGAATCGTCCTTCGTCACCGGCTTCGTCATAGCCGGCGCCGTCACGGCGCTGTCCCTCCTCGTCACCCGCACCATGAGCAAAGGAGCCAAGGAATGACCCGCATTGATCCGTTGAGAGATATCCGCACCACGCCGAGGCGCAAGGTCCTGATATCCGGGGCCAGCATCGCGGGGCCCGCCCTCGCGTTCTGGCTGAACCGCTACGGATTCGCGGTCACGGTGGTCGAGAAAGCGGGCGCACTTCGTGGCGGTGGTTACCCCATCGACGTACGCGGCACCGCACTCGAGGTCGTCCGAAGGATGGGAATCCTGCCTCGGCTGAAGGACGCGCACATCGACCTGCGGCGGCTGACCTTCCTCGGCGGGGACGGCAGCGAGGTGGCCTCGGTCGACCCGCACATGGTCACCGGTGGTGTCGCGGGACGGGACATCGAGGTGCGGCGCGGGGATCTGACCGACGCTCTCCACACGGCGGTCCGTGACGACGTGGAATTCTTGTTCAACGACTCCATCGACACCCTCGACCAGTCCGGCCACGGGGTCGACGTCACCTTCCGCGGGGGCAGCAGGCGTACGTTCGACATGGTGTTCGGTGCGGACGGTCTGCACTCACGTACCCGCGAGTACCTGTTCGGCCCCGAAGCGCAGTTCCACCGGTACCTCGGCTACTGCTTCGCCGGGTTCACCATGCGCAACGCCTTCGGGCTCTCCCACGAGCTCATGATGTGGAACACCCCGGGCAGGGCCGCGGCACTCTACGCCGTGGGGGACAACGACGAAGTGCACGCCTTCCTGAACTTCGCCCACCCGGAACCTCCGTTCGACGCGTTCCGGAGCCCGGAAGCCCAACGGGACCTGGTCGCCACGGTCTTCGCCGACGCGGGATGGGAGGTCCCGGGCATGCTTGCCGCCATGCGCGACGCGGATGACCTGTTCTTCGACGGGGTCAGCCAGATTCGCATGCCCCGCTGGTCCAGCGGCAGGGTCGCGCTGGTGGGCGACGCCGCGTACGCGCCCTCGTTCCTTACCGGGCAGGGCTCCAGCCTCGCGCTCGTCGGCGCGTACATGCTCGCCGGTTCCCTGGCCGACCGGGACCACGCCGCGGGCTTCGCTGCCTACGAACGCAACACCCGTGAGTTCGTGACCCTGAACCAGGAGCAGGTCGGCGAGGGCGACGCCGCACTCTTCCCGACCACCGCCCGGGCCCTGGAGCAGCGCAACGCCATGCTGCGCAATCTCGGCGCCATGCCCTCCGCGGAGGAACGACCGGCCCACTCGGCCCTCACCCTGCCCGAATTCATGTCCACGACGTGAGCCCGGCCAAGGAGAGACTTGTCGCTTTCGATCGCAGCCTGGAACGCGGCCGCAGCATCGGCCAGAACGGTCCCACTGACCTCGGCATGCCCGTAGTCACCAGACCGCGCTCCGGCCCGAGGCAAGGATGAAAACGGCTGGTCGTCCCCTCACGGGTGAAGCAGCGTCCCGCGTTGTCCCATAGAGCCCGGCTGTCAGTGCTGGCAACAAGACTGCCCGGCATGATCGAACCGAATCCGAAAGCGGACCTTCTCCGTTACCTGCAAGACGGCGTGACGCCCTGTTATGGAAGCTCGACGGGCTCTCGGACTACGACATCCGCCGCCCGCTGACCCCCACGGGCACAAACCTGCTGGGGCTGGTCAAACACATCGCCGGCGTGGAGCTGGGGTACTTCGGCGCCGTCAGCGTGAGGGCCACCGGTGTGGTCACCGGCCCGTCCGCGCACAGCAACGCGTCGGTCGGCTCGAACAGCGCGTCCCCGCGCATGGGCAGGCACTCGAAGAAGTCGTCCCGGAAGTGTGACATCCACGCGAAGGCTTCTTGCCGGACACCGTGATGCAGCCGACTCATCTCCCACGGCCTTCGTACTGGTCAGGTGCCTCTTTGGTCGGAGCACAGGGTCAGCCGGAGGCCGTGTCCACGTCCTGGGAATCCCTGTACGAGCGATCACGTTCGGGGCATCGTTCGAGGCCAGGGGTGCACTTGAGCACCACAGGTGGACAAACCTGAGCACGATTGTCTGCCAGCGCGCGTGCACCTGGGACTATCCGGGGAAGGCACCGGGGTCGACGCCGGTCAGGTCACAGCTTGCGTCCCACAACTGCGCCGCGACGGAGGCCTCGGCGAGGTGGTTCCACACCGGTTCACATCGGGGCTTGCCGCGCAGGCCGAAGACGCGCGGTCCCCACAACTGGCCCCCGAGCACGGCCGGATCGAGCACCGCCCGCACCGCGGGCCACGCGCCGGCATGCTTGCCCTGGACGAGGAGAGCCGCAGGTGCCGCGCTCAGCCGTGCGCCGGTCGTCTGCACATGGATCGGCGGCCGTGAGGGGGTGAGGGAGTCCAGCGCGCCGCCGGGATGGACCACCACACTCGCCACCGTGCTGCCGACAGCACGCAGGCGGCGGTACAGTTCGACGCCGAAGTACATCTGAGCCAACTTGGAGCGTCCGTAGGTGCGCTTGGGCTGGTAGTCCTTCCGGGACTGCAGGTCGTCCAGGTCGAGCCGCTCGGACTTTGCCGCGAAGCTACCCATGGTCACGACGCGGGCCGCTGGAGCAGCCGACAGCAGCGGCATCAGCCACCGGGTCAACGCAAAGTGCCCAAGATGGTTCGTGCCGAACATCAGCTCATGACCGCCCCCGGTCTCCTTGCGCGGCGGGTCATCAAGCGCGACGCCGGCATTGTGGACCACCGCGTCGAGGCGTTCCACCTCCAGTGATTCCGCAACCGTTTGCAGCGACGAGAGGTCGGCGAGGTCCAGCTGTACGGCCCGCACCCGCGCACCAGCAACACGCGCACGTATCGAAGCAGTGGCGTCCTCGGCCTTCGCAGGATTCCGGCTGCCGAGTACGACGGTCGCTCCGGTTGCCGACAACTGCTCCGCGACGAAGTACCCGATGCCGGCGTTGCCGCCGGTGACCAGGAAGACGCTGCCATCGGCACGCGGCAGCCGTTGGACACTCCAGGGCGGGGTGGAGGATGCGGACGACATGGCGACGGGACTCCCTTGCTGGTGAAGAAGGCTGCGGCTGTTTGCCGGGCAACTCGACATTCATGGTTCCAGCGGCCACCGACATATCGCCGACAGACCACCGGAAGTCCTGTCAGAGGGCCGACATCCCACCAACACGGTGCTGGCCCCTCGCCGCAGCCTGCCCGTGAACACCACGTTGACCAACCGCAGTACTCAAAGGCCGACCGGGCCGCTCAGTCACCGGAGGTTGAAAGTCAGGCTGAGGCCGCAGCGATCAGCACTGTCAACCGGCGCTGGACGAGTCAGAGGTCACGCGGATAGGCACGGTTGGGCCAGGGGGCAGGAACGGGTGCAAGTCTTGGTGATCATGGAGTTGCGACGCTCTGTGATCGCTGAGGAGACCTGTGCCTGTGCTGCCGTCGTGGCTGACCGAACCGCTCTGGGAGCAGTTCGTGGTCCTGTTGCCCGCGCGGCCGGAATACCACCCGGCCCATCCGCTCGGCTGCCACCGCAGGCGCATCAGCGACCGGATCGTCTTCGACAAGATGCTGCAACTGCTGCGCTTCAGCTGTTCTTACGAGGCAATCGCCGACACAACGTGCTCGGCCACCACAATCCGCAGCCGTCGCGACGAATGGATACGCCTGGGTGTCTTCGCCAGACTCAAGCAGATTGCACTCAGCTCCTACGATCGCATCGTCGGCCTCATCCTGGACCAGATTGCTGTGGACGGCTGCATCACCAAGGCGCCTGGTGGTGGTGTGGTTGCAGGGCGTTCTCCGGTCGACCGCGGTAAACAGGGGCTGAAACGCTCCAGCATGACGGATGGTTACGGCATTCCTCCTGGCCGCGTGCTGGCCGGAGCCAACCGCCATGACTCCCCGCTGCTCGCCCCGACACTGGACCTGCTGGACGACCTGAAACCCCTGCCTCAGGACATCAACGTGCACCTGGACGCCGGCTACGCCTCCGACAAGACCCGCGCCCTGCTCGATGCACGCGGACTGCACGGCCGGATCGCGCACAAGGGCGAGAAGGCGCCCATCCAGGCCACTCAGAGGTGGCACGTGGAGCGCACCCATGCCTGGCAGAACGCCTTCCAGCGCCTGGCCCGCTGCCACGAGCGCCGGGCCACCGTCATCAACGCGTTCTTCGACCTCGCCGACACCCTCATCACCGTACGCAGCCTGACCCGCCGGGCATGGACCACCCACCGCTGGGACCACCGGCCGCGCCGCTGTCCCTGAACACCGGCATCACACCTTGCAGACGCCCACACCCTCCGGAGCTATCCCGGCCTGGTCAACGGCGGGCCAGTACCGCCACTTCACTGCCGAACCCCACCACCAGCCGACCGTCCGGGCCAACAGCCACCGCACGGACAGACGACGGAAACAGCAGCTCCGGCCCGATCGGCTCGCCGGTGGCCAGGTCCCACATCCGCACCACCCCATCTCCACTGCCAGTGATCACGCGAGCCTCGCCGTCCACCTCCGGCAACCCAAGCACCCCGACGGGGTGGCCGCTCAGGAACTCACCGATCTGCCCACCCGTGGCCACATCCCACACCCGCACCGACCCGTCGTCGCCGCCGGTGACAGCGAGACCGCTGCCGTCCGCCACCGCTACCGCACGCACCGGGCCGCCGTGGCCAGTGAGGAGCTCGCCCGCCTCCCAAGAGGCACCCATATCCCACCCCCACACCCGCGCAGTCCCGTCATCACCTCCAGTGACAGCCAGAACGTGGCCATCTGACACCGTCACCGCCACCGCATGCACCCAGTCGTCATGACCGGCGAAGAGCCCGTCAAGCTCCTCACCAGTGACCAGATCCCACACCAGGACCGTCTCGTCTTCGGCGCTGCCGGTCACAGCGAGCATGGTCCCGTTCACCACCGTCACAGCCTCCACCTTGCCGGTGTGGCCGATGAGGGGCTCACAGAAAGGCTCTCCGGTGGCCACGTCCCACACCCGCACCGCCCCGTCCTCACTGCCGGTTACGGCAACGGGGAGACCTTTGACCACCCCCACCGCTACAGCCAGAACCGCGCCGCCGTGGAGGAACGGCTCACCGAGAGACTCGCCAGTGGCCAGGTCCCACACTCGCACTGTCTTGTCGTCGCTGCCGGTGACGGCAACAGGGCGGCCCGCCACCGCAGACGTCGCCACCGCCCGCACCCGACCAGTGTGCCCGGTCACAATATTCTGGAGCTGGCGTTCGAGTCGGGTGCCAGTCGCCCACTCCACGCCCCACTGCGCGGCAGGTTCGTTTGCGACCGGCACAGCGGTGATACGCGCCGCCAGCTCCCGGTCCCCGTACCGGGCGGCGTCCAACGCCAGCAACTGCCGCCGTACCCCCGCCCCCGCAGCGCGGTGCAGATGCGCCGACGCCCCGTACACCGCCCCCACCAACCGCGCCGCCGGCCCCGTGGCCGCGTTTACCAGCCCCAGCACCTCCCCCGGATCGGCATGCACCAGAAACCCCGGATCCGCCAACCGCTCATCCGCACCCGCAAACACAGCCTCGCCCCCGTCACCCGCAGATCATCAGACATATCCGCATCCAATCAGCCCCCCGCCGACATACCACCCCCAACCTGAAACCTCCACCACACAATTACGTGCCCGATTACGTAACGTCACTCAAGAACCCCCGGCAACCTCAGCGGACATAACCCGCCTCCAGACCCGCAGCCCGCCACTGCCCCCACCATTCCGCGCGGGATATTAGTCGGCCAACTGGCCCAGAAACGGGACGAGTTATGTGAGCAAGGACGGCTCCATCAGGAGGAGGCGAACGCATCCGTGCTCGCGGTGCAGGGGCCAAGGACAAGTCGGCCACCGCCGACAGGGTCCTGGCCACCGTGCTCCACCTGCGCAAACCCGGCACCCGAGACCTGCCCGCCCAGCTCTTCGGAGTCAACGGCAGCGCCCTCACCAGGGCCGTTCGCCAAGTCCAGCCCCTCCTGGCCGAGCACGGCTACACGATTCCACCCGCTACAGCCAGGTTCCGGATGCCCGCTGACGTCACCGCGTTCCTCGCGAACAGCAGCCCCACGGCGATCGAATCAGCATGTTGATTATCTGCGATCCCTAGGCCTGCCATACGCGTTGGGCACCTACCCAGGTCGAGAGGATGGGGATGTCGGCGATGCGTTCGGGGGCGACGGTCAGGAGGTCGTCGCCGAGGACGGTGAAGTCGGCGAGCATGCCAGGTGCGAGGCGGCCTTTGAGGTGTGCTTCCCCAGTGGCGTGCGCGGAACCGGACGTGTAGACCTCCAGGGCCTCGCGTGCGGTCACCCGCTGTTCGGGGCCGAGGACTTCGCCGTCGCCGGTGGTGCGCGTCACCATCGTGCGGATCGCCAGCAGCGGCGGGAGCGGTCCGGCGGGATGGTCCGAGGATCCGCCGACGCGGATGCCCGCGTCCAGGAACTTCCGATGGGCGCACGCCGCCGCGGCGCGCTCGTCTCCGTAGTAGCCGCGCAGTTTACCGCCGTGCTCGTGCAGGAAGGCCCCGAACGGCACGGGAGTCACCCCGGCGGCGGCGATCCGGGCGACCAGGTCGTCGTCGACGAGGCTGCAGTGCTCGATGCGGTGGTTGGTCCCGGCGTACGCCGGATCGTCCGCGCGGGCCGCCTCGATGGCGTCGAGCACCTTGCCCACCGCCAGGTCGCCGTTCGCGTGCACCGCCACACGGCTGCCCGTGCTGTGGACGGCGCGTACCGTCGCGGCGAACTCCTCGTCCGTCATGACCTGGATGCCGTTGTCGGCGCCCGTCTGGCTGGGGTACGGCAGGCGGCACAAACACGTACCGCCCGCCAGCGCCCCGTCGATCATCAGCTTGACGCCGACCAGGCGCAGGTGTTCGTCGCCGAAGCCGGAACGCAGGCCGACCCGCGCCAGGTCCTCGAAGTACCGGTGCCACACCAACATGCCCACGCGCGCGGTGAGGACGCCGCGCCGCGCCGCCTCCTGGTAGAGCCTCAGCTCGCGGGGCGAGACCAGGGCGTCGCACCAGGAGGTGATGCCCGCCGCGTGGAAGTCACGGCACACCTCGGCGAACGACGGGACCAGGTCGTCGAGGGTGAACTCACCGAGCAGTTCGGGGATTCCGCTGGGGCGGTACCACTGGTCGAACCAGGCTCCTTCGTACATCCAGCCGTCGAGCCGGCCGTCGGTGTCGCGCCCGAGCGTGCCGCCGGACGGGTCGTCGTCGGTGTCGCGGTAGCCGGCGAGTTCGAGGGCCCGGGTGTTTGCGACGGCCATGTGGCACGAGAAGTGCACGGCGATGATGGGGTGTTCGCGCGACACCGCGTCCAAAGCGGCGCGATTGAGCCTGCCTTGCGGGTCGGCCGCGGGGTCGTAGCCCTCGGCGACGACCCAGCGGCCGGCTGCGGTGGCCTGCGCGCGTTCCGCCAGCGGGCCGCGCGAACCACCGGCCGCGGACATGGCGTTCGCGGTCAGGGAGACCCGCAGACGGGTGTCGGCAAGCACGGCGGGGTGGCAGTGCGCGTCGTTGAGACCGGGAACGACGACGGCCTCGCCGAGATCGACCCGTTCGGCGTCCGGGAAGCGGGAGCGCAGCTCGTCCCAGTCCCCCGCGGCCACGATGCGGTCCCCGAGGGTCGCGAGCGCCTCCGTTTCGGCGCGCGGGTCGGCGTCGGCGTTCGGCCCTCCGCCGGACCCGGCGAGCGTGATGATCCGGCGCGCCCGGAATATCTGCACCCGCGGCTGTTCGGAGCAGGATCCCGCGGTCGGGGCACCGGACCCCGCGATCAGTGCGCCCGAGCTTACGGCCGGTGCGCCCAGTCCCGCGATCTGTGCGCGGGATCCCGCGGTGGACGTGTCGCCCGTGTTCATGTCGTTGCCTCGCCCGTCATCGATCTCTTCGTTGATTTGTTCCTTCGCCCCGTCGGCCACGTCCGCAGCGTCGGCCTTGTACGGATCGGGTTCCTCCGCCGCCCGGTCGGCCGTACGCGCGGAGGGCGTGCCGTTCGACGCGCCAAGCGGGCCGCCGTCCCTTCCCGCACTCACGCCGCAGTCTCCTTCACCGGGCGTATCGTCGCCGGGGCCTCGGGGCGCGCGGATCCCGCCAGCCGGAACACCACCTCGACGAGGATCCCGACGGCAAGGTTGACCCCGATTCCGATGAGGCCGGCGTTCACGTTGCCGACGTCGACCGCGTGGCCGTCGTTGCCGAAGGTCAGCCAGATCACGACCGCCTCCCCCGCGATGATCCCGGCCGCGACGGACCACGCGCGGGCGAACGGGCGGTGCCCCTTCAGCGCGTACAGCAGGCCCGGCGCCATCTGCGCCAGTCCGGCGTAGGTGAGGAGCAGCAGGTTCGCCAGCGCGTCCGGCCGCTTGACGCCCAGCACCAGCGCCAACGCGACCGCTCCGATCACCGTGGCGTGGTTCACCAACAGTCCCGACCGCTCGGTGCGCGTGCGGACGACGTTTTGGGCGACCATCGACGACATGCCCAGGACGATCGCCGCGGACGGCACCATCGCGCACGCCGCGGCGGCGGTGACGACGACACCGACCAGCCAGCCGGGCAGCGCGCCGTTCGTGAGGTGCAGGAGCACACCGTTCGGGCCGCCGGAAGCCGCACCGGCGACGAGGATGCCGGTGAAGCCGACGAGCATCGGGATCGCCTGGCTCGCGCTGTAGAACGGGATCCAGATGCTGTTGTGCCGAAGTGCCTTCTCGTCCTTGGCGGACAGCACCGCGGGCCAGCTCTGCGGCATGGTCATGAACATGACGCTCAGCAGGCTCGTCACCATGCTGGTGAAGAACCATGTGCGGTCGAACGGCCCGTCGTGGATGGAGAGCTTGGCCGCGTGTGTGTCGGCGAGCTGACGGCTGACGTCGCCGATGCCGCCCGCGAAGTGCGCGGGAATGGCGACCGCCAGCACGACCAGGACGAGCACCATGAGTGCGTCCTTGAGGTACGCCGCCCGCGCCACCCCGCCGATGCCCGACCACAGCACGAACGCGGTGATGAGGACCGACGCGGCGATCATGCTCGCGGTGCCGGAGCCGCTGTTGCCCGTGGCCAGCTCGACGACCAGGCCGAGGCCGGTGATCTGGAGCTGGAGGTACGGCAGCAGGAACAGTACGCCGAGCACCGCAGTGAGCGTGCCGAGGGCCTGGCTGCCGTAGCGGTCGGCGAAGAAATCGCCCTGCGTCAGGTAGCCGCGGTCCCTGCCGAGGCGCCAGACGAGCGGCGCGATCACGTACAGGCCGACGTAGGCCAGCGGGAGATACGGCAGCGCGTAGGCGACCCCCACGCCCGACGCGTAGGCAAGCCCGGCCAGCCCGAGGAAGGTGAACGTCGTGTACACCTCGCCCGCCTGGAGGAACCACGTGGTGACCGCACCGAACCGGCGCCCGCCGACCGTCCACTCCTCCAGACTGGCCGCGGGCTTGCGGCGGCCGAGCACGCCGAGCGCGGCAATCAGCAGCATGCCCACGGCGGACACGATCAGTGTGGCGCTCATCGGCCGCCTCCGTTCCGGAGGTGCTCACGCCGGCGCTCGACGCGGCCGCGCTGATACTCGACGTAGCCGAGTGCCGGGGTGAGGGCCACCACCCAGCCCACGCTCCAGGTCAGGATCGACGGCATGCCGAGCCAGACATGCGGGGCGTTGACGAACGGCAGCCACGCCGTCGACAACAGTGCCGCAACGGGCACGAGTAGCAGGAATACTGCGACACGCATGAACCGCTCCCAGGGTCGTCGTTTCTCGCGAACCCTTGGAGCATGAAACTTCCCGGGTAGGATCAACCAAAATCTGTCGAGAAGATTCATGCAGAGTCGAAATATGAAGCATTTCGCCGAATCACCGACCACCGGCCCGCCCCGCCCGAACCCTCTGGACGAGACCGATCTGGCCCTGGTCAACGCCCTCCAGGCCGCACCGCGGGCATCGTGGACCCTCGTCGGGCAGGCCCTGGGCATCAGCGCGGTCACCGCCGCCCGCCGCTGGGAGCGGCTGCGCTCGCGCGGCCTGGCGTGGGTGACCACGTACGGCGGCCCGTTCGTCCAGCAGGTCAACTGCGCGGCGTTCGTGGAAGTCGACTGCGTGCCGTCACAGGTTCCCGCGGTAACCGAGCGCCTGGTCCACGACCCCCGCATCACCGGCATCGAGCACGTGTCCGGCGGCACCGACCTCTTCCTCACGGTCATGGTCGCCGACCTCACGGCGCTGTCCCGCCTGGCCGTCGACGCCATCGGCGCCCAGGAAGGCGTGACGGCCACCCGCAGCATGATCGCCACCCACCTGTTCACCGAGGGCAGCCGCTGGGACCTGCGCTCCCTGGACCCCGGCCAACGCGGCCTGCTGCGCCCGGCGGACGACACGGCATCCTCCGGCGCCGCGACGCTGACGCCGGAGGACCGCCCGCTGCTGCTCGCGCTCGGCAAGGACGGGCGGCTCGGCTACGGCGAACTCGCCGAGCTCACGGGCATGAGCGAGTCGACCGTACGCCGCCGCGTGACCCGGCTGCTGCGCGAGGGCAGCCTCGTGCCCCGCTGCGAAATCGCCCACAGCGTCTCGGGTTTCCCGGTGTTCGTGCACTACCTCGCGAACGTCCCCAGCGCGGATCTCGCCCGCGTGGGCGCGTCGATCGCGGCGGCGAGCGAAGTCCGTCTGTGCGCCGCGATCGCCGCCCGGCACAGCCTGCTGATCACCGCATGGGTCCGTTCCGTCCCGGACACCCGCCGCCTGGAGGCCCACCTTGCCGAGCGTTTTCCCGAACTCACCATCGAGGACCGACGGTTGACGCTGGCCAACCCCAAACGGATGGGGCACTTGCTCGACGCCGAAGGCCGGAACACGGGTTTTGTGCCGATGGACATGTGGGCGTGAGCGGCGGAACCGGCAGCGGTCGCCCGTCGCTTTCGGAAAGGCATCGGCCGACCTCGTCATGGCCCGGCTGCTGGGCACACCATGTACTCGCGGCTCTCCAGTGGCGGATGCGCGAGGTCGGGCTGGAGCTGCATGCGGACAAAACCAGGGTTGTGTTCTGCAGGGACAGCAACCGGCACGGGGGCCCTGACCCCGGATCCTGGACACCGGAGACACTTGGATCTTGACGGCCCGGGAGAACGGAGTCCTCGTGGGGATGAAGCACTATCCCGCCGAGTTCAATGCGGACGCGGTCGCGTTGTACCGGTCGCGGCCGGGAGCGACGTTCAAGTCGGTCGCCACTGATCTCGGGGTGTACACCGAGACGCTTCGGAACTGGGTCCGGGCCGCTGACGGGCGGCGTTCCGGCCCCCACACGACGCCTCCGGCGGCGGGCGGGAACACGGGTCGAGGCGGAGCCGGCCGCGGCTCGGCGCAGGATCCGCGCGCTGGAGGAGGAACGCGACGTCCTCCGCAAGGCGGCCCGGTATTTCGGTATTTCGCAAGGGAGACCCGCTGGTGAGGAGCCGTCGACTGATCAACGGCTGCCTCGCGGGCACTGACCTGGCCATGGACGCTTGAGCACAATCAGACCGACATCACACATTCAAATTCAGTAGCTACGGCTGCCGTGTCGGTGAGCACCGGAGTCACAAGGGGCTGAACAACCGGGCCGAGAACCCCCATTAACCGACCCGGCAACGCGAACGCGCCATGAAAGGGTTCCGATCCGTCGGCGCGGCGCAACGGTTCCTGGCCTCGGTCAGCGGCATCTCACCTCACTTCCGACCCCGCCGCCACCTCATGACCACTCACCACACCAAAATGATCACCGCTTCGCGATCTGGGACCGGATCACCCGCACCGTCGTTCTATCCACCGCGACCTGAACCAGACGCCACCACCCCGGCCAGGCACGTCCACGCACCCCGACGCCCCGACGCCCCGACGCCCCGACGCCCCACTCAACCTGACAGTGCCCCGGGAGGGGCGCACGACGGTAGTACAAGTCGCCTAGGCAGTCTTTAATCCTATGTTCATATGAATTCCCCAATGCATCAATTGCACCTACCGCGCTTTTATTTCGATCGCTTAAATCGTGGCAAGCGAGAATTACGGCGCCCCGTGATGTGGAGCCGCGTCGCTTCACCTAGGACGACCCGCCCAGGCGCCCTGAAGGCGACGGGTCTTCACATGTCCTTCTCGCCCCACTGCCCACTGGGACATCCCATGCGGTTGCGCACCCAGGCAGAGCGGTACGTCCGAAGGAGAAAGATCATGGCAACCATCACTTCGTTGGTGGACACGACGACCACCACGAACCAAGGCAGGCCAGGGAACACCGTCCAGATCAACGGAACCGGTCTGTCCACCACCACGAGGGTGAACTTCGGTTCGGCGGCGGTCACCCCGGCAAGCGTCACCGCCACACTGGTCACTTTCGTGGTGCCCAGCGCGGCGCCGTGCTCCGGCCAGGTTTCGGTCAGCGTCACCAGCAGCGCCGGCGTCACCAGCAACGCGCTACCGTTCTTCATCATCGCCACGCCGACCACCACAGGGCTGAGCGTCACCTGTGTGCCGGCCGCCTCGGGCGGCTCGGTGACGCTGTTCGGCACCAACTTCCTCTCCGGAACGCAGGTGGGGGTGGGCACCGTCGGCAACGTAGCGGTCACCCCCACCCAGTCGAGCCAGGTCACCTTCACCGCGCCGACCAACCCGGGCCAGGTCGGTACGGTGTCGACCCAGCCGGTGACCATCACCACCGCCGGCGGTACCAGCACCTCGGGCACCACCCAGATCGACTACTACCTCACGCCGGCCATCACCTCGGTGCTTCCCACATCGGGTACGACGGGGGACCAGATCACCGTCAACGGAACCGGTTTCGTCAACGTCGACACCGTCACCTTCACCGACAGTGCCACCGCCACCGCCACCGCGGTCTTCACGCCTATCAGCGACACCCAGCTCGCCGCCACCGTGCCCGGCGGACTCGCCACCGGGGCCGGAACCATCACGGTCCACACCTGTGGCGGCAATTCCAACGCCCAGGCCTTCACCATCACCTGATCGTCGGGGACAACCGGGCACCCCGACGGCACGATCACCAAGTCGCGGTCCGTCCGCAGAACGTGGCGCGGATGGGCGGCAACGCCCCGTGACCTGGCCGACGATCGTCGGCCAGGTCACGGGGCGTTGCC
>NZ_JBEXPH010000168.1:0-17622 GCF_040611955.1 Streptomyces sp. NPDC006510
GCCCCGGATCCCCGTACGCACGCTGGTTCGACATCGACTGGGCGGCAGGTGGCGGCAAGGTGCTGCTGCCGGTGCTCGGCGGACCGGTCGGCGACGAGATCGGCAGCCTCCGGGCGGACGGGGACGTGCTGCGCTACGGCGACCAGGAGTTCCCGCTGCGGACCGGCACCGCCGATCTGCCGCTGCCCGAACTTCTGGATGCCCAGCACTACCGGCTCGGCTGGTGGCGGCTGGCCCGTACCGAGCTGAACTACCGGCGGTTCTTCACGATCTCGGAGCTCATCGGGGTACGGGTGGAGGACCCCGAGGTGTTCGCCGCCACCCACGGCAAGATCCTCGAACTGATCCGGGACGGTGTCGTCGACGGGCTGCGCATCGACCACCCCGACGGGCTGGCCGAACCCGAGACCTATCTGGAGCGGCTCTCGACGGCGGCGGGCGGGCGGTGGACGGTGGTGGAGAAGATCCTCACCGGCGGCGAGCCGCTGCCCGCGGGCTGGGCCGTCGCGGGGACGACCGGGTACGACGCGCTGCACCGCGTCGACGGGCTGTTCGTCGACCCGATGGGCGCCGCGGAGCTGGTCGGCCGCTACCGGGAGTACGCGGGGCCCGCCGGTGACCGCGGCGGTTACTGGACGGCGACCGTCCGCCGTGCCGCGTACCGGGTGGTGACGCATGAACTGGCGGCCGAGACCGAGCTGCTGACCCGGCTCGCCGTACGGATCTGCGCGGCCGACCCGGCGCTGCGCGATCACGCCCCGTGGACGCTGCACGCGGCCGTGCGCGAACTGCTCGTGCGGATGCCCGTCTACCGCCCCTACGTGACGGCCGGCGGGCCCCGTACACGGACGGCCGAGGAGACGCTGCCGGACGGGGTCGTGCGGGACGCGAAGGCGACGTTCACCGTCGCGGAGGAGGCGTCGGCCGTCGATGTGGTCCGGGAGCTGGCGCTGGGGCGGCTGGGCGAGGGGCCCGAGCGGGCCGCGTTCTGTGCCCGGTTCGCCCAGACCGCTTCGGCGTTGCGCGCGAAGTCGGTCGAGGACACGGCGTTCTACCGGTATGTGCCGCTGGTCTCGGCGAACGAGGTGGGCGGCGATCCCGGGCAGCCCGCGGTGGCACCGGAGGAGTTCCACGCGTTCTGTGCCCGGCTGGCTCGCGACTGGCCGGCCACCGGCACGGCGCTGACCACCCATGACACCAAGCGGAGCGCCGATGTACGGGCCAGGGTCGCGGTGCTGACGGAGTGCCCGGAGTCGTGGTCCGGGCTGCTGACGGAGCTGGAGCGGGCGACCCCGGCCACCGCTCCGGACGCGCAGTTCGCCTGGCAGGCCTGGCAGACGGCCGTGGGCTGCGCGAAGCTGCCGGGCGGCGAGATGGCGGGCCGGCTGGAGCCGGCGCTGCTGAAGGCGGTGCGCGAGGCGGGGCTCTTCACCAGCTGGACCGAGCCCGATCCGGCGTACGAGCGGGCGGTGACGGACTTCGTCGCGGCCGGTCCGGCCGCGGGCAGCGGTCCGGTGCGCGAGATGCTGGAGCGGTTCGCGAGCATGCTCGACCCGTATGTGCGGGCCAATGTGCTGGGTGCGGCACTGGTGCATCTCACGATGCCGGGTGTGCCGGATCTGTACCAGGGCACGGAGCGGGAGTACGTGGCGCTGGTCGACCCGGACAACCGGCGGCCGTTCCGCGAACCGTCCGGGGGCGGGGACACCGACGAGAAGGGCGAGATCACGGCGGCCGCCCTGCGGCTGCGGCGCGAACGGCCGGAGGTGTTCGGCGAGTCCGGTACGTACGCCCCGCTGAGCGCGCACGGCCCGGCGGCCGCGCACTGTCTGGCGTTCTGCCGCTCGGGCGAGGTGGTCACCGCGGTGACCAGGCTGTCGTTGCGGCTGGCGGAGTCCGGCGGCTGGCACGGCACGGAGCTGGCGCTGCCGGACGACGGTCCGTGGACCGATCTGCTGACACCCGGCCGGAAGTTCACCGGGGGCTCGGTCGCGCTCGCCGAACTCTTCGACGGGCGGCCGGTGGCGCTGCTCAGCCGGGCCGGACGAGGAGGGTCCGCGGACCACGGGTGAGCAGCCCGGTGCCGGCCGGGCGGAATCCGTCCGCCCAGCGGAGCCGGGGCATCGCGTCGAGCAGCGCGCGCAGGCCCTGCCCGGCCTCCAGCCGGCCGAGCAGGACGGCCGGGCAGGCCGCCGGGCCGGTGAGGGACCGGCCCTGGTCGCGGCGGAAGGGGTCGAAGAGATCGGGGGCGGCGAACCGTTCCGGATCGCGGCCGGCCGAGCCGATCAGACAGGCGACGTCCGCTCCGGCGGGCAGGGTGCCGCCGCTGAGGGTGACCTCGGTGACGGTGCGGCGCAGCACCACCTGGACCGGCGGGTCGCGGCGCAGCGACTCCGTCCAGGCCCGGTCGGCCAGGGCGGGTTCGATGCGCAGCGCGGCGAGGAGGTCGGGGGCGTCCAGCACATTGGCGAGGAAGGAGGCGAGTGCGGTCTCGCGGAGGCCGGTGTGCCGGGTGCAGGGAGTGACGGCAGTGGTGCCTGTCGCGGTGCCGGGCAGCCGGGTGGCGTACGGTCCGGTGGCGTGCGGCCGGGCGCTCGTGCCATGGGCGGCTCCGACAGGCAGCCAGCGGCAGAACTCCTCGACCAGATCGGCCTGTTGGCGGCCCGCGATCCGGCGCGCCAGCACGTACGCGGTCCGCTCGATCCGCGCGGCCATGTGACGTGGCACCGATGCGAGGTCCGACATGTGATGTGGCACCGGATCGGGGCTTGGCGTGTGGCGTGGCACTGGATCAGGTTCCGGCATGTGACGTGGCACCGGCCCCGGCGCCGTCGGGTGCTGCTCGCGGGGTGCGCAGAGGGGGCTGCCGTGGCAGAGCCCGAGCGGTGCGGGGGCGCCGGGAGGCGTGGCGTCGTGCGGGAGGCCGGTGAACGCGGGGTCGGTGAGGGCCGTGGCCACGTCCGCGTACCGGCTGACCAGCCAGGCGCCCAGGGGCGCGTCGTAGCTGAGCGGGTACTCCTCGCGCAGGACGCGGTAGAGCCGGTACGGGTCGTGCGCCGCGCCGGGTGCGAGCACGCTGGGGCCGGTGCTCGGGCGGCGGCGCACCGGCCTGCCGGTTCGACGGCCGAGGTCCGGTGCGGGTATGCCGTCCGGGACGTCGGTCTGCATCCGTACCCCCGGGGCATCAGGGCGCCGGTGTACGGCGCGGTTCCCCACCAGGGGATCACCGGCCGGGGCGTCGCGCAGTCGGCGTACGGCCGTACGGGTGACGGCGATACGCCCGGCCGGGGGGCTCAGCCCGTCGGTGTCCGGGGCTGGGCAACCCGGTCTTCCCGAGCAGATCCGTGAACGCGGCGGCGGCCCCCAGGAGTTCCACGCGGGAGAAGACCGCCGGTGGGCGCCGTCACTGAGGTTCGACGGCGAGGACCGCGCAGTCCTCGCCGACCGCTCCCCGCACGACATGCGCCGGCCGGGCAAGCGGGTCGTGGGATGCCGAACCGGCCGATGCGGCCCGTCACGTCCACGGCCGGGCCTCCGGCCGGCTGTCAGGCAGGGGGCCCGGGGACGGGTGCGGAGAGCCGGAAGCTCATCCGTCCGAAGCTCACCTGGTCCCCGTCGCGGACCGGGACCGCGCCGGTGACCCGCTGGCCGTTGACGCAGGTGCCGTTGGTCGAGCCGAGGTCGCGCAGCAGCCAGCGGCCGCCCTGCGCGGTGAGCTCGGCGTGGAGCCGGGAGACGGTCTCGTGGTTGAGCCGCAGCCCGTTACCGGGATCGCGGCCTATCAGCAGGGGGTGCGGGCTCGGGGCGGGGAGCAGGAGCTTCGGGAGCCGTTCGGTCTGCCAGACCCGGCGCACCCGGCCGGGAAATCCGGACACCCCGCTCACGACCCGGAGTATCCGCCGTGACCAACGCCCCTCGCCCTCCAGGTCGGCGGTGAGGGCCTCCAGCTCCTCGGAGCGCCGGGCGGTGAGGGCCAGTTCCATGCGCCGCATGAAGGTGTCGTGGGACAGTCTGCCCTGTGCCGCGCCGTCTCTGAGTACGCCGAGCACACGGTCGCGCTGGGCGTCGGACAGCCGCACGGGATACGTGTGGGACTCGAAGGAGGACGTCACGCGGCCAATTGTCGGTCCGACCGCCCCGGAGTGTCCAGAACGGGCCGGTGTTCCGCCCCTCGGCCTGCGCGGACAGTGGCACGGGCACCCCCGCGAGCACCTGCCAGGACGGCCGCAGGAAAGGCTGCCGCGAATATCCCGCGCATCGCCGTGGCGACGTTGCTACTGTCTCCCGCCGCAGACCGCCCGGCGTCCGCCGGAAGGCATCAAGGCATTGCTGCACACTCAGAGGAGCTTGTGTGACCCGTGCACCACAGGAATTGACCATCCGTCCGCTCGCCGGTCCCGAGGAGCTCGGGCTCTTCCGCCGGCTGTCGTACACCCTCGATCACGAGTTCGCAGACGACCTGGAGAGCGGACGCCGCCGCCCCGGGTGGATGTGGGTGGCGCTGCGCGGCGAGCACGTGGTGGCGAGGATCGCGTGGTGGAGCCAGAACGGACGGACGCCGCTGTTGCTCGATGTCTTCGACCTGGACGACACCCTGCCCGAGCCCGAACGCGGCGAGGCGGGCCTGAAGCTGCTGGAGGCGGCGACGGCGGCGGTCGTGCCCGCCGGTGCCCCGCGGCCCGAGTACGGACGCTTCGTACCGTCCGACTGGCGCGAGGACCCGGCGGCCCGCGAGGTCGTCGAGGCCCGGATCCGGGTCATGGAACGCTCCGGTGCGCGGATGCTGGTCGAGCGGCTCCGGCTGGAGTGGCGGGCCGGTACGGCGGTCCCCTCCGACAGCGGCCGGCTCCGGTTCCGCCCGGTCGACGGCCGCGAGGATCTTCTCGCCCTGATGACACCGGTGATGGAGGGCACCCTCGACGCCCACGGGCAGGCCTGCATGGCGTCCGGGCTCAGCGCCCGCGAGGCCGCCGAGAAGCACTACGACGAGGAACTGGCGTTGTACCGGTCGCCGCGCGAGTGGTGGCGCATCGCCGAACTCCCGGACGGTGAACCGGTCGGGTTCGTGATCCCGGCACGCAACGAGTACAACCCGATCATCGCGTACATCGGTGTGCTGCCCGCCCGGCGCGGCCACGGCCACATCGACGACATCCTCGCCGAAGGCACCAGGTTGCTGGCAGTGCAGGACGGTGTGGAACGCATCCGGGCCAGCACCGACCTCGGCAACGTCCCGATGGCCAAGTCCTTCGCGCGGCTGGGGTACGTGAACTTCGAGCGCTCCTTCGACATGGTCTGGGACTGAATCGGTGGACGGCCCACCTGCCCGCCGGTTACGGTGACTGCTCCGCCCGAGAACCGAGGAAGGAGGCGAGAACAGTGCGTACACATACCACTTCATTCCCGCGCTCCCGTCTCGTTCGCCGGGCGGTTTCGGTCTGACCGGGAGCGCACCGCTTCTTCCGGAGGACTGTTCCATGACCGATCTGGTCATCCGCGCGCTCACCGAGAGCGACGCACACCTTTTCCACACCATGCCAGGGCGTGACCTCGTCGGCCGCGCCGCGTTCGGGCACCGGTACGTCACCGTGCACAACGGCGGCGACTACCGCCCCGAGTGGACCTGGATCGCCCTGCGCGACGATGTCGTGGTGGCCCGTGCCGCCTGGTGGGGCGGGCCCGACGACACCGAGCCGATGCTGCTCAACTGGTTCGACTTCGCCGACGGCGAGGAGGCGGCGGGCGTCGAACTGCTTTGCCGCGCACCGCTGTACGCCGAGTACGAGCTGATCCTGCCGGCCGACTGGCGGGATCGGCCGGACGTCAGGGCCGCCGCGGAGGGCCGGATCTCCGCCGCCCGCGCGGCCGGCATGAAGCCGCTGGTCGAGCGGTACCGCTACGAGTGGACACCGGAGTTCGGCCTGCCCGAGCGGCCGGGGCGGCTGGAGTTCCGGCCGGAGCCGGACGACGAGGTGATCCTCGACGTGCTGCGCCGGGTCCACTCCGTCACGCTGGACGCGCATGCCCGGCGGGCCATCGAGGGCCCCGGCGGTCTTGAGCAGGCGGCGCGGGAGGAGCTCGACTTCTTCCGCTGGTGCCCCTCGCCGCGCTCCTGGTGGCAGCTGGCGTACACCTCCGACGGCGAACTGGCCGGCATCCAGGTGCCCGCCCACAACCCGTCCGGCCCGTGCATCGGCTTCATCGGGGTCGTGCCCGAGCAGCGGGGTCACGGGTACGGGTACGACCTGCTCGTGGAGTGCACGCACTTCCTCGCGGCCGAGGGCGCCGAGTTCATCGCGGGCGCCACCGACCGGGGCAATGCGCCGATGGCGGCCGCGTTCGCGCGGGCCGGTCATCGCATCAACCAGGAACGCATCCATCTGGTGTGAGTTCGGGGGTGAGTTCCGCCAGCCAGTCCAGGCGGAGCTGCTGCTCGGCGGGGACCGTCGCGTCCTCGCCGCGCGGCCCCACGTCGAGCAGCAGATTGCCGCCCCCGGCCGCCGTCTCCCGGACCAGCGATTCCAGCGCCTCGCGGCCGAGGTACGCCTCGGGCGGGGAGTTGCGGTTGTAGCCGAAGCTGTGGTCGATGCCGCGGGTGATCTCGTACGGGCCGGGGCCGGTGTAGCGGGCGAATTCCGGGGGGCGGAAGTCGTAGTACGGGGGCCGGCGCGGGACGAAGCCCTCGCCCCGGGCGATGGCGCGGCGTTCCCAGCTGTCGTACAGGGCCTTGGCGCCGGGGAGCCGCAGCGCGCGCCACAACGGTGTGTACGGGAACAGCCGGTCGTTGACGACGCCGTGCGGGACGGTGAAGCGGTAGTACTCGATGAGCCGCTGGACATCGGTGCGTGAGCCGGGCCAGGCGATGTCGTTCCAGAGTATGTCGGGGCGGTACCGGCGGATCAGTTCGCGCACCTGGGCGCCCGCGTACGCGGGGTAGTTGCCGCGCGGGACGGCCGAGACGGTGTCCGCGCCGGTTCCGATGGGGCGGTCGTCGAAGGTCCAGTCGAGTCCGCCGGAGTAGTAGACGCCGAAGCGCAGCCCCTCGGCCCGTACGGCTTCGGCGAATTCACCGACGACGTCACGTGTGGTGTGCCAGCCCGCGCGGTGGGGGTTGGCGGCCTCGGAGGGCCAGAGACAGAAGCCGTCGTGGTGCTTGGTGACGAGGACGGCGTAGCGGGCGCCCGCGGCACGGAAGCCGCGGGCCCACGCGGTGGGGTCCCAGCCGGCCAGGGCGTCGTTGAAGTCGCCCCCGAACGCGGTGTACGGGCGGGTGCCGTAGGTCGCGCGGTGGTGGGCGGAGACGGGGCTGTCGGGGAACCGGAGCGCGTTCTCGTACCACTCGGCGTACGACGTCCAGCCGAGCGGCGAACGGCGGCCCGCCAGGGGGAGTTCGTCCGCGGGGACGTACGGCGGGGCCCAGCCCGGTACGGAGGCGGGCGTCCAGTGCACAAAGATCCCCAGTCCGGCCCGGGACCACCATGAAGCAACCATGTCGCGAAGTATGGATCACACCGGGGGCCGCTCGTCAGGTCAGCGGGCCGGACTGCCCGCCTTCTGCGCGCGGATCAGATCGCGGTACCAGGCGTAGGAGTCCTTGGGCGTCCGGCGCAGCGTCTCGTAGTCGATGTGGACCAGGCCGAACCGCTTGCTGGCGCCCTCGATCCATTCGACGTTGTCGGTGAGCGACCAGGTGAAGTAGCCGCGCACGTCGACACCCGCGTCGATGGCCGTGCGCAGTGCCCGCAGGTGCTCTTCGAGGTACGCGATCCGGCGGGTGTCCTCGGCGGGCTCGTCGACGGCGCAGCCGTTCTCGGTGATGTAGAGCGGCGGCAGCCGGTCGCCGAAGCGGCTCTGCAGCTGGACGAGTGTTTCGCGCAGGCCGTCCGGGACGACGGGCCAGCCGAAGTCGGTCTTCTCGTAGCCCTCTATCTCGCGGATGCCGAAGGGGAGTTCGGGGGGCATCCGGAAGCCGGAGAAGGTTTCCGGGGCGTCGGTCACGGGGGCGCCGACGAGGGTGGGGTTGTAGTAGTTGACCCCGTACCAGTCGAGCGGGGTGGAGATGGTCGACAGGTCGTCCTCGACCGGGCCCGGCATCAGCGCGGCGATGTTCTCGTCGGGGTAGCGGCCGGTGAGGACCGGGTCGGCGAACATCCAGTTGGTGATCGTGTCGTACAGCTCCGCGCCCAGGCGGTCCTCGTCCCGGTCGCCGGCGGTCCAGACGGGGGTGTGCGAGACGGCGATGCCGATGTTGTCGGCGCCCGCGCCGCGCAGTGCGCGCACAGCCAGGCCGTGGGCGAGGAGTTGGTGGTGGGCGGCGGGCAGGGCGTCGAAGAGGAGGGTGCGGCCCGGTGCGTGCTCGCCGAGGGCGTAGCCGAGCATCGTCACTTCGGCCGGTTCGTTGATGGTGATCCACATCGGTACGCGGTCGGCGAGGCGCTCGGCGACGATGCCCGCGTACTCGGCGAAGCGGTAGGCGGTGTCCCGGTTGAGCCAGCCGCCCTCCTCGTCCAGCGGCAGCGGGGTGTCCCAGTGGTAGAGGGTGGGTGCCGGTGTGATGCCGTGGGCGCAGAGTTCGTCGACGAGGCGGTCGTAGAAGTCGAGCCCCTGCGGGTTGAGCGGTCCGCTGCCGCCGGGCACCACGCGCGGCCAGCTGACGGAGAACCGGAAGGCGTCGGCGCCGAGGCCGGCCAGCAGGGCGACGTCCTCGCGGTAGTGCTGGTGGAAGCCGGTCCCGCGGGTGGTGTCGGTGCCGTCCTTGATCCGTCCGGGTTGCGCGGCGAAGGCGTCCCAGCCGGAGGGGCCCTTGCCGTCGGTGTCGGCTGCCCCCTCGGTCTGGAAGGCGGACGCGGAGGCTCCCCAGAGGAAACCGGGCGGAAAGGACGGCACATTCATCTCGGCCTCCACAGCCGTAAGAGGGAGTGCGTATTGAGCGGAACCTGACGGGGCAATGATCAGAACCAGACCTTAATCGCCAGTAACGGGCTCGATCCAGTGTTGTGGGCCGGTGATCGCGGCTGTCGCCGACGATGGGGCGAGAAGACGAGGAGCGTTGCATGCTGTTCGAGGTATGGGCACCGGATGCGGACGGGGTGGAGCTGCGGCTGGCGGGCGGGTCGCGGGCGATGGAGCGTGATCCCGTACGGTCCGGCTGGTGGACGGCCGAGGCGGAGGCCTCGGACGGGGACCGCTACGGCTTCGTGCTGGACGGGGTCGGGAGCGACGGGAGGGTGCTCCCCGATCCGCGTTCGCGCCGCCAGCCGGACGGGCCGGACGGCGCGAGCGCCGTCGTCGACCACTCGTTGTTCGAGTGGCGCGGCGGCTGGGCGGGCCGGGGGCTTCCGGGCGCCGTCCTGTACGAACTGCACATCGGTACGTACACCGACGAGGGCACCTTCGACGCCGCGGCCGCCCGGCTGGGCCACCTCGCCGAGCTCGGCGTCACCCATGTGTCGCTGATGCCGGTCTGCCCGTTCCCCGGCACCCACGGATGGGGGTACGAGGGAGTGTCGCTCTGGGCCGTGCACGAACCGTACGGCGGACCGGACGGGCTCAAGCGTTTTGTCGACACGGCGCACGGTCTCGGGCTCGCGGTCCTGCTGGACGTGGTCCACAACCACCTCGGCCCGTCCGGCAATCACCTTCCGGCCTTCGGCCCGTACTTCACCGAAACCCATCACACTCCGTGGGGTGCGGCGGTCAACCTGGACGCCCCCGGTTCGGACGAGGTGCGGGCGTTCCTGCTGGGCAGCGCCCTCGCCTGGCTGCGGGACTACCGGCTCGACGGGTTGCGGCTGGACGCGGTCCACGCCCTGGCCGACGGCCGGGCGCTGACCTTCCTGGAGGAACTGTCCACGGCGGCCGACGCGCTCGCGGCCGAACTGGGCCGTCCGCTCCCGCTGATCGCCGAGTCCGACCTCTGCGACCCGAGGACCACGACCCCGCGCGAATCGGGCGGCCTCGGCCTGCACGCCCAGTGGAACGACGACTTCCACCACGCCCTGCACACCGCGCTCACCGGTGAGTCCCAGGGCTACTACGCGGACTTCGCCGCGGCTCCGCTGGGCGCCGTCGCCAAGACCGTGACGAGCGCGTTCTTCCACAACGGCACGTACTCCAGCTTCCGGGGCCGTACCCACGGCCGCCCCGTCGACATCTCCCGCACGCCCGCCCACCGCTTCGTCGGCTACGCCCAGACCCACGACCAGATCGGCAACCGGGCCCTGGGCGACCGGCTCTCCGCCACGCTCTCCCCCGGCCTGCTGGCCTGCGCCGCGGCCCTCGTCCTGACCGGGCCGTTCACACCGATGCTGTTCATGGGCGAGGAGTGGGGCGCGCGCACCCCCTGGCAGTTCTTCACCGACCACACCGATCCCGAACTCGCCGAGGCGGTCCGCAGCGGCCGGCGCCGGGAGTTCGCCGCGCACGGCTGGGCGGCGGACGACATCCCGGACCCGCAGGACCCGGCCACCCGGAACCGTTCCTGTCTGGACTGGAGCGAACCGTCACAGGAGCCGCACGCCCGCCTGCACGCCTGGTACCGCGAGCTGATCGCACTGCGCCGCGCCCTGCCCGACCTCCGCGACCCGGACCTGGCGTCGGTGCGCACCGCCCACGACGAACAGGCACGCTGGCTGGCGTACCGCAGGGGCGATCTCCGGATCGCGGTCAACCTGGGCGAGAAGCCGGCCACGATCCCGCTGGGCGGCGGCCGGCGCCGGGGCGACGGAGACCGGGTGGTGGCCGCGTGGCAGCCGGTGGAGGCCCCGGGCGGCGACGGGCTGCTGCATCTGCCGCCGGAGTCGTGCGTGGTGCTGGTCGACGGCTGAGAGCCTGTCGGGTGACCTTTGATCGGATGGCGGACGCGGTCTGGTGCGTGCGATGCCAAGGCGGAGGAGGGAGTCGACGCGGAGCGTTGGCGACCGACGACAACGCGGGAAGTGTGCGTGCCAGGGCGTGGCCGCCCGGTCGGAGGTCACCCGACAGGCTCTGAGGGGCCGTACGGCAGCCGCCCCGCGTGCGGCTACTCGACGATCGCCAGCTCCCGCGCGGTGGTGTTGAGGCGTCGGC
Source organism: Streptomyces sp. NPDC006510 (assembly GCF_040611955.1). Classification (NCBI taxonomy): domain Bacteria; kingdom Bacillati; phylum Actinomycetota; class Actinomycetes; order Kitasatosporales; family Streptomycetaceae; genus Streptomyces; species Streptomyces sp. NPDC006510. Next base: position 11,068 of record NZ_JBEXPH010000168.1, read on the forward strand.
CGCCGTCCTCGGTCACGGTCACGATGTCCTCGATCCGTACCCCGAACCGGCCCGGCAGATAGATGCCCGGCTCCACGGAGAAGCACATCCCGGGTACCAGCGGCTGCTCCTCGCCCTCGATCATGTACGGCGGTTCGTGGGTGGTGACGCCGATGCCGTGGCCGGTGCGGTGGATGAAGCGTTCGCCGTAGCCGAACTCGGTGATGACCGCGCGGGCGGCCCGGTCGATCTCCTGGCAGGCGATGCCCGGCCGGACCGCGTTGCAGCCCGCCTCCTGTGCCTCCCGCACGATGTCGTGGACCCGCTGCTCCTCGGCGGTGGGTTCGCCGACGTGGACCGTACGGGAGGTGTCCGAGCCGTAGCCGTGCTTGAGGCCGCCGAAGTCGAGCACGACCATGTCGCCCCGCTCGATGGTGCGGTCACCGGCCTCGTGGTGCGGATTGGCGCCGTTGGGGCCGGAGCCGACGACCGTGAAGTCGACCTGCGAGTGCCCGAACCGCCTCAGCAGATCGGCCAGTTCGGCGGCGATGTCGGTCTCCTTTCGGCCGGAGAAGCGCACCTTGAGGATTTCGCCGTAGGTGGCGTCGGCGGCGGCTCCGGCGGCCGCGAGCCGTTCCAGCTCGTGGGCGTCCTTCACCGCGCGCAGCATCGGCAGGGCCTCGGTGAGGGAGACGTACGAGGTGCCCGGCAGCGTCCGCTGCAGCCCGAGCAGATGCATCGCCCAGGCGTTGTCGCTGATTCCGAACCGGCCCGCGCCGTCGAGCAGCGGGGCGGTGACGGCATAGGGGTCCTTGCCGTCGGTCCAGTCCCGGAGAGTGAGGGCCGGGGCGCCGACGGCCTTCTCGGCGTCCGGGGCCTCCAGCGTCGGGACGACGAGGACCGGGTCCTGGCCGGCGGTGAGGACGAGGACGGTGAGGCGTTCGGTGTTCACGGGCCGGTAGCCGGTGAGGTACACGAGATCGGGTCCGGGCGCGACCAGTACGCCCGCGAGCCCGGCCTCGGCGGCGGTGTCGGCCGCACGCGTCATGCGGGCCCGGTAGTCGTCGGCGGTGAACGGCACGGGCTGGTTCTGGCTGGACATGCGGGACCTCCTGGCGACGCGACACGGCACACAGCATCCTGCCCGTCCGTGCCGGTCGACGCGAGTGGGACTCAGGTTTCCGGATCAAGCCGTACGACGAGGTCGGCGCCCGGCCGGCCGCGCTCGACCAGGCGCGCGTTGGCCTCGTCGGACTCGGTCACCCAGCGCTCGGCGTACGGACGCGGCTTCCCGAACCGCACATGCCGCTCGACGAGCCGCCGCACCCGCAGCGCCGGGTCGGTCTCCAGGAACCACACCTCGTCGAGCAGACCGCGGACGGCGGCCCAGGGGCCCTCGTCGTGCAGCAGGTAGTTGCCCTCGGTGACGACCAGCGGGACGTCCGGGGATACGGGGACGGCCCCGGCGATCGGCTCCTCCAGGGCGCGGTCGAAGGCGGGGGCGTACACGGTGGTTCCCGCTTCCGGTGCGCGCAGGCGTCCGAGCAGGGCCGCGTACCCGGCGGCGTCGAAGGTGTCGGGGGCGCCCTTGCGCGCGGCGCGGCCGAGCCGTTGCAGTTCGGCTCCGGCGAGGTGGAAGCCGTCCATGGGGACGAGAACGGCGAGGCCGTCGAGCGCGTCGACCAGCCGGGCCGCCAGGGTGGACTTTCCGGCCCCCGGCGGCCCCGCGATGCCGAGGATGCGGCGGTGACCGGGGACGGCGAGGCGGCGGGCGCGGGACGTCGGGCCGGTGAGGTCGCTGGTGTCCATGCGAGGCATTGTCCCGTCACGTCGTGCCCGGTGAGGTGGCCGGGCGGGGCGGTCAGGGGTTCCCGGCCCCCGGGTCACTCCGGCTCTCCCCGGACCAGCCGGATCCGCTTCGCGAACTCGCGGAACCCGCCCGGGGAGCGGCGCATCACGTCCCGGTACTCGCATGCCTCGAAGTCCAGGGCGTCGAGGTCGACTTCGCCGGAACCGGGATCGACCGCGCGGGGGCACAGGAAGGTGAAGAGCCAGACGTGGGCGAACGCGTCGCGTTCCGGCAGCGCGTCCCAGTCGCTGCCGCACGCATCGGCCAGCGCGTTGACGCAGAAGGCCAGGGCGCGGTCCTCGTTGCCGTTCCAGTCCTCACTGAGCCAGCGCTGGAAGTTGTCCTTCGCTCTCCCGACATCCCGTGCGCTGTGCTCGCCCCGGAGGATCCTTCGCACGATCACGGCCTGCGGTTCGGGCATGCTCACCATGAAGCCCATGATTTCGGCGCCGGCCGCTCAGGACAAGAGTGCCTGCCGGCGCCGGGCCGTCCGCGCGCCGCCCCGTGTCAGCGTGTCCCCCTGCCCTCCAGATACGCCAGCACGGCCAGCACCCGTCGGTGCACGGTGCCGTCGTCGGGTTCCAGGCCGAGCTTGGCGAAGATCGAACCGATGTGCTTGCTCACCGCCCGTTCCGTCACGACCAGTTCGGCGGCGATGGTGCCGTTCGCCTTGCCCTGCGCCATCAGTTCCAGCACTTCGCGCTCGCGCGGGGTGAGGCTCCGCAGCGGCTCGGCCGACGACTTGCGGGTCAGCAGCTGGGTCACCACCTCGGGGTCGAGCGCCGTGCCGCCGCCCGCCACCCGGTCCAGTGCCTGGAGGAACTGGTCGACCCGGCCGATCCGGTCCTTGAGGAGGTAGCCGATGCCCTGCGCGCCCTGGGCGAGCAGCTCGGCGGCGTAAGTCTCCTCCACGTACTGCGAGAGCACCAGGATCGGCAGCTCGGGCAGCTCCGCACGGGCAGCGAGCGCGGCGCGCAGCCCCTCGTCGCGGAAGGTGGGCGGGAGCCGCACATCGAGCACGGCGGCGTCCGGACGGTGTTCCAGCAGGGCGGGCAGCACCTCGGGCCCGGTCGCCGCGTCGGCCACCACCTCGTGGCCCGAGCTGGTGAGCAGCAGGATCAGGCCCTCCCGCAACAGCGCGTTGTCCTCGGCGATCACGATCCGCACGGCAGCTCCACTTCGATGTCCGTCGGCCCCCCGATGGGGCTGCTGATGCGGGTGGTGCCGTCCAGGGCGGCGATCCGCCGCCTGATGCCCACCAGCCCGCTGCCGGCCCCACCCCGGTCCGTGACCGGCGCGGTCCGGGGGCGTGCGCGATCGCCGCCGGTGGAGCGCTTCTCCGAGGTGCCGTACTGTTCGCCCGCGCCGCCGCGTCCATTGTCGCTGATGGTCACCCGCAGGCTGCCGGGGGTACGGGCGATGCGCACGGTCGCGGCTGTCGCACCGCTGTGTTTGCTGATGTTGGTGAGCGCCTCGGCGATGACGAAGTAGGCGGCGGCCTCGATCGCGGCCGGAAGGCGCCGGCCGTCCTCGACACCGTCCAGTTCCGCCGTGACGGGCACGCCCGCGTCGGCCGCCAACGCCCTTACCGCACCGGCCAGTCCGCGGTCCGTCAGCACCGGCGGATGGATGCCGCGCACCACGTGGCGCAGTTCCGCGAGGGCCGCCTCCGCGCCGTCCTGCGCCTCGTTCAGCCGGATGCGCGCGGCGGCCGGGTCGCTGTCGAGGAGTTGTCCGGCGAGGCCGATGCGCAGGGACAGGGCGACGATCCTGGCCTGGGCGCCGTCGTGCAGATCGCGTTCGATGCGGCGCAGTTCGGCGCCGTGCGCCTCGACCGCACCGGCCCGGCTCACGGTCAGCTGGTCGATCCGTTCGGCGAGCGCGGCCGACGGCGACGAGGTGAGCAGGGACCGGGTCCATCCGGCCGACACGTCCGCGAGTACGCAGTGCCAGCGCAGCACCCACCCCTGCCGCTCGGGCAGCGGAGTGCCGTACTCGTCGGCGGCTCGCCGGTCCAGCAGGTGCACCACGGACAGCGCGGCCCCGTCCACGAGGAGCCCGACCGGCCACAGCACCATCGCGAGGTAGCCGAGGGCATTGCCCATCAGCGCCTGGAGGGGCAGCCAGAGCGCATCGCGCCAGACCGTCGGATCGGTGAGCACCCGCCGGACCCGCTCGGAGAGTTCGCCGCTGTCCAGCGACGGATACGACGTGGGCGTGAACGGAACACCCAGCCGCTCCGCCGCCCTGCGCCGCTCGGACTCCGCGAACCGGCGCAGCACCTTGGCGGCCTCCGGCAGCGCGGGCAGCCCGATGATCACGGCGGCGAACAGCAGGACCGCCACCACCAGGAACGCGCTCACATACGCGAGCAGTGCGACCGCGACCCCGATGAACAGGTAGCGCGACGCGTCCCACGAACGCCGGATGGCGACCGTCAGCGGGGCGGGAGTGGTGCTCATGACGCATCACATTACGGGGGTCCGCCCGCCGCTGGAGTGGAGCCCTCCCCCGGGCCGTGGTGGAGCCGGCTACACCCCGTTCCGGGACCGTGCACCCTCGCCCGGCCGGCCCTCGGTTCGTAGCGTTTACCCAGGTCAGAAAGCACACGGCGGGGCACAGAAGGAATGGTGGAGTCAACGGTGGACACGATCACAGCGGTGCGGGCGTCCGCGCTGAGTCTGGAGTCGGTGAGCCGGCGCCACGGCCGGCGCGGCCGGGAGACGACCGCGCTCGACGCGGTCAGCTGCGCGGTCCCGGCGGGGAGCTTCACCGCGGTGGTGGGTCCTTCGGGGTCGGGGAAGAGCACGTTCCTGCAGTGTGCGGCGGGTCTGGACCGTCCGACGGCAGGCACGGTACGGATCGGGGGCACCGATCTCGGTGCGCTCTCCGAGGCGGCGCTGACCCGGTTGCGCCGGGACCGGATCGGCTTCGTCTTCCAGTCCCACGCCCTCAATCTGGTGCCTTCGCTGAGCATCGAGGAGAACGTCGTGCTGCCGCTGGTGCTGGCGGGCGCCGACCCTGCGGACGAGCGGGTGCTGACCCGCGGGCGGGATCTGCTGGCCCGGGTCGGCCTGGCGGGCCGCGGCGCGCAGGGCCCCGCGACGCTCTCCGGCGGGGAACAGCAACGGGTCGCGGTGGCAAGGGCGTTGGTGACCGAACCCGAGGTGATCTTCGCGGACGAGCCGACGGCCTCCCTGGACCCGGAGTCGGCGGCGCTGGTGCTGGGGCTGCTGCGGGACGCGGTGCGGATCGACGGCCGTACGGTCGTCATGGTCACCCATGATCCGGTGGCGGCGAGCTGGGCGGACACCGTACTGACGATGGACGGCGGCCGGCTGCGATGAACCGGACCAGGAACAAGGAGGCGGCGCGGCCCCGGCCGGATGCGCGGTACGGCGTTCGGCGGGCGTCGGCGTTCCTCGCCCGGCGTTCACTGAAGGCCCATCGCCGGGCCTGGGGCGCGGTGTTCACGGCGACGACCGCGGCGGCCGCGCTGATCGGCGCCTTCGCCCTCGTCGTCGGTTCACTGCTGCTGGCCCGGCCGCCGGTGGAGCACTACGCGGGGGCCGACGCGGTGGTGGTGGCCGACCAGCGGGTGACATACACGGCGAAGCCGTGGGGCAGCGAGCCACAGACCGCGACGACCTATCTGCCGGAACGGGTCCGGCTCGACCGCGCCGTGGTGGCGAAGGCGGCTGCCGCGCACGGCGTCGCGAAGGCCGTCGCGGACGATTCGGTGCCGGTGACGATAGGCGGCCGGAGCACGGGTGGCAGCGGTTCCGGGGCAGGCGGGGCCGCTGCCGTCGGCCGCTCCTGGTCGGCCGCCGCGCTCACCCCGTACCGGCTGACGGACGGACACGCGCCGCGGACCGCCGGCGAGGTGGTCATCGACGGCGCGCTGGCGGCCGCCACCGGGAGCGGGACCGGTGACCGGGTCACCCTGCAGGCCGACGGTGCTCCCCGGCCGTACACCGTCAGCGGTGTCGCCGCCGGTCACCGGGGCGGTCCCCCCACCGTCCTCCTCACCGAGCAGCACCTCACCGCCCTGGCCGGACACCCCGGCACGGTCGACGCGATCGGCATCGTCGCCGAGCGGGACGTCTCCGCCGACACGCTGCGGGCGTCACTGGAGAAGGCGTTGCCCGACCGTGCCCGTGGCGACCGTGAGGTCCGGGTGCTCACCGGCCCGGAGCGCGGGCAGGCCGCCTACCCGGACGCGCTCGGCACCCGTGGCGAGCTGCTGCCGCTGCTCGCCTCCATCACGGGAACGGTCTTCATGGTGGCGCTCCTGGTGATCGCCACCACCATCTCCCAGGCGGTCCACCAGCGCTCCGGTGAACTGGCGCTGCTGCGTGCCGTCGGGGCGACGCCCCGGCAGCTCAGGTCGGCCGTCGGCCGTGAGGTGAGCCGGGTGGCCGGTGCCGCAGCGGTGCTGGGCGGGGTCGGTGCCATACCGCTGGGGCTGCTGATGCGGTCGCTCCTGACGACGGACCCGCTGCCGCTGCCGGTACCGGTGTGGCTGCCCCTCGCCGCGGTGGTCGCGGCCGGGGCGCTCGTCGCGCTCGCCGCCCGTCCGGTGTCGGTCCTCGCGGCCCGGACCATCACCGGGCTGCGGCCCGCCGCCGCGCTGGGCGCGGCCCGTGCGCCCGAGCCGGGCGAGCCGGGCCGGGTGCGTACGTTCGCCGGGGCGTTGAGGGCCCTCGGGGGGGTGTGCGCGGCCGGCG
>NZ_JBEXPH010000169.1:0-17299 GCF_040611955.1 Streptomyces sp. NPDC006510
GGGGTCCCCCAGTGAGCGCGAGCGACCGGCCCGTCCCCGGGGAACCGGCGTACGACGACCCGTCGCTGGCTCCGCGCTGGCGGGCTGCCCGGCGCTGTGTCCAGGACCATCTGCTGCAAGTGATCGCCGGATCGCCCTGGGGCAGCGGTCTGGTCCTGCGCGGCAGCGTCCCGCTCCAGGCCTGGGTGGGCGCCGCCGCGCGGGAGCCGGGCGATCTGGACTGGATCGTGCCGGAGCCGTCGGCGGACAGCTTCGTCGACCGCCTCGATCCCTACCCGTACGTCGCCGGGGTCGAGGCCGTCCAGCAGTGGCCGGAAGCCGCGCACGGCGCGGCCGCCCCCGAGCTGTTGACGGACGGCGAGTGCCATGCCACCGGCGGCGCCCGGCCGCTGCTCCCGCCGGAGGGGCTGCACTGGATCGGGGCCGACGAAATGGATCCGCCGTCCTCCCCCGCCGAGGAGGTCGTCGACGCCCTGACGGCCGGTCCGCCGCCGCCCGAGGGGGTCCGCATCGATCCGCTCCGGGTGAAGTCGGACGGAGTGTGGATGTACCGGGAGTACGAGACGCCCGGCGTGCGCGTCGTCGTCCCCTGGCAGGCCGACGGGCTGCCGCCGGGCGAGCTGCGGATGGACTTCGCCCAGGACGAACGGCTGCCCGAGGCCCCGGTGTGGACAGCCTGTCCGCGCGGTGACGGCGGGCCCCCGACGCCGGTCCGCACCGCGGGTCCGGGACTCTCGCTCGCCTGGAAACTGCTGTGGCTCGCCGAGGACCAGGAGGCGGAGGGCCGGTCGGCGGCCAAGGACCTGTACGACGCGGTGCTGCTCGCGGAGCATCGCCGGACCCTGCTCTCGCCCCGCCTGCTGCGCACCGTACTGGGATCGCACGCCCAGGACTTCACGCCCGGGGCGGTCCTGGACTGGTTGGTGGACTGGTCCGCGTTCCACGCCGCGCACCCATGGGTGGACGACGGCCCGGACCGGCTGCGGGAGCGGCTGGCCACCGCACTGCCACGGCTGCTGGAGCGGAGCGTTCCGTAGCCATGACGGCCGGTCCGGACCGCCCGGACCGGCCGGACAGGCCCTACGGCTGGACGCTGATCTCGCCGATGCCGGTGCCGAGGCCGGCGCAGTGCGCGGTGGACTGACCGGACTGCCCGGGGGCGAGTGTGACGTGCTCGCCGTCCACGTCCGGGGACCAGCCGCAGACCAGGTGCACCCAGAACGTCTGCGTCGCGCTGCCGTCGTTGCGGCACAGCGCGTAGCCCGTGTAGTCGTCGATCTCGTGCTTGCCGGTGTCGCAGGACAGACCGGGCGGTGTCGCCACGGGTGCCGCGGCGGTGGCGACGGTCGCGGGAACCGCGAGCGCGGCGGCCGCCCCAGCCACGACGACGCCCCGGAGCACGGCCCTGGACACACTCCCCATCGACAGCTTCATGGCTTCCTGTTCCTCCTCGCTGGTGGTGAACTCGGTGCGCCGACAACCGTCCCCCACCGCCCGTAACCCAAAACGAGGCAAAACATCACACTGTGTATGCGCTGTGGTGGTGTGATCCGTCGCGCGACCGCACCGGCCCCGGCGTACGCTCGAATCGGATGGCACCTCAGCAGGCCCGACGGGTTCTACGAGGGAGGCGACGTGACCGGTCGACACAGGGGCACACGCGGGACCACCTGGGCGGCGGTCGTCGTGCTGGCACTCACCGGCGGCAGCGTCCTGGACGGCGGTGTGGCACGGGCGGACAACGGCATCGACAAGCTCTCCGCGCAGCAGATCGCGGACCGTTCCCGTGACGCCCTCCTCAGCGCCCATTCCCTGCACCTGAGCACTCGCGGCGACCTGGGCGACGACAGCCCGCCGATGACTCTGGAACTCACCCTGGACCGGGACGGGAACTGCAACGGATCGGTCGACCTCGGCCACAGCCAGGGGTCGGTCCGGATCGTGAAGCGCGGCGACGACGTCTGGGTCAAGCCGGACGCGAACTTCTGGAAGAACCAGGTTCCGGGCGGTGGTTCGGCCTTCGCCGCGATCCTCGCCGGGCGGTACATGAAGGGTTCGGCAACCGATCCGCGGCTGCGCGACCTGGCGAACGGCTGCGATCTGGACACGTTCCAGAAGCTGGTCAGCGACAACGCCAACAAGGACCGCGGGACACTGAACAAGGGCCGGAAGACCACGCTCCACGGGGCTCCGGTGGTGCCGCTCACCAGGATGCGGGACGGTCAGACGCTGACCATGTACGTCGCCGCCACGGGCAAGCCGTACCCCCTGCGGGTCACGGTTCAGGGCGCCGGGGCGGACGCGGTCGTGGGTTTCTCGGCCTTCGACAAGCCGGTGCCCACGACCACCCCGCCGCCGGACCAGACGTACGACATCAGTGCCCTGCTGAGCCGTTCGCCCGCGCCGGTGTGACGCCGGGCCGACCGCTGAGCACCACGTACAGCACCAGCGACGAGGCCAGCCCGACCGCCCAGCCGTAGTCCGCGAGCGGTTTGAGGAACGGGATCAGACCGCCGGCCGGGAACGGGCCCGCCCCGGGGGCGGAGTGGGAGCCCCCGATCGCGAGGATGCCGCCGACGGCGAACGCTACGACGGCCCGCCAGTTCCAGCCGTTCGTGTACCAGTAACGGCCGCCGGGGCGATAGAGGTCCGCGAGGTCGAGCACGGTGCGGCGGACGATCCAGTAGTCGGCGATCAGGATGCCCGCGACCGTTCCGAGCAGTCCGCCGACCAGCCCGAGCCAGGTGAAGATGTACAGCTCGGGGGTCTCGGTGAGCTTCCACGGCATGATGAGAACGCCGACGACGCCCGTGATCAGGGCGCCCGTACGGAAGTTGATGAATCTGGGGGCGAGGTTCGCCAGGTCGTACGCGGGCGACACGACGTTGGCCGCGATGTTCACGGAGACTGTCGCGACCAGCACCGTCACCAGGGCGTAGAGCAGCCCGAAGACGTTGTCGGTCCTCGCCACGAGCTGGACCGGGTCCCAGAGGGCTTCCCCGTACACGGCCTGCGATCCGGAGGTGACCAGGACCGAGAGCAGGGCGAAGAGCGTCATCGTGGTCGGCAGGCCGAGCGCCTGGCCCCGGATCTGGGCGCGTTGGCCGGCCCCGAAGCGGGTGAAGTCGGGGATGTTCAGCGAGAGCGTGGCCCAGAAGGCGATCATGCCCATCAGCGAGGGGAAGAAGACCGGCCAGAACTCCTTGCCCCAGCCGAGCTTCGAGGGCTGGTCGAGCAGCGGGCCGAAGCCGCCCGCCTTGACTGCGATCCACACCAGCAGCACGACGGCGCCGACAATGACGAACGGTGCCGCCCAGTTCTCGAACCGCCGCAGGGCGTCCATCCCCCGGTAGATGATGGCGAGTTCGAGCGCCCAGAAGAGAATGAAGCAGAGCCAGAGCGTCCACGGCTGGCCGCCGATCTCGGACGCCTTCGCCCAGCCGCCGAAGATCTTCCCCAGCAGGGTGAAGATGCCGACGCCGCCGATCCAGGTCTGGATGCCGAACCAGGCGCAGGCCACCGCGGCCCGGATCAGGGCGGGCAGGTTGGCGCCGCGCAGCCCGAAGGAGGCGCGGGCCAGCACCGGGAAGGGGATGCCGTACTTGGGTCCGGCGTGCCCGGTGAGCAGCATCGGTCCGAGCACGATCAGGTTGGCCAGCGCGATGGTGAAGACGGCCTGTTTCCAGTCCATGCCGAGGGCCACCAGGCCGGAGGCGAGCAGCCAGGACGGGATGTTGTGGGCCATGCCCACCCAGAGCGCGGCGAAGTTGTACGTCGTCCAGCGGCGCCGTTCCAGCGGAACGGGCAACAGGTCCTCATTGACGAACCGGTTGTCGGTGGGAACGGCACCGGGGGCGAGTTCGATACGGCCCGAGCGGTCGGGTATCGGGGGCTGCGGTGGGATCGGTGGGACGGTCGATGTCATGGCGGCTGGACCCTTCGCTCGGGAACGGTGCCGTGCGGGGCGGGGCGCGGGGGATGAGGTGCGGGGAGATGGGGTTCGGTGAGATGGCGTTCGGGGACGAGGGCGCGGACAACCGTGGGGGCGCGGGACGGGATCGGGGCGGGTCAGTCGGACAGGGCGGGGATGATCTGCGCGCCGTAGGCGTCGATCGTCGTCTCGCGCGCGTCGTGCATGTTGTATACGGCGAACTGGTCGACGCCCAGATCGCGCAGGGCACGCAGCTTCTCGATGTGCGCCTCGGCGGGGCCCAGCAGGCAGAACCGGTCGACGATCTCGTCCGGCACGAAGGTCGTGTCGGGGTTTCCGGTCCGGCCGTGGTGGCTGTAGTCGTAGCCGGACCGCCCGGCGATGTACTCGGTCAGGGCCTCGGGGACGAGCCCGGAGTGCGCACCGTACCGGGAGACGAGGTCCGCGACGTGGTTGCCGACCATGCCGCCGAACCAGCGGCACTGTTCGCGGGCGTGGTCGAGGTCGTCGCCCACATAGGCGGGGGCGGCGACGCAGATGGTCACGGAGTCCGGGTCACGGCCCGCCTCCGCCGCCGCGTCCCGTACCGCCTTGATCATCCACTCGGTGAGGAACGGGTCGGCGAGCTGGAGGATGAAGCCGTCGGCCTTCTGCCCGGCGAGGGCGAGCGCCTTCGGCCCGTACGCGGCCATCCAGACCGGCAGTCTGCCGTCCTTCACCCAGGGGATCTGGACCGGCTGCCCGTCCACGGTCGCCTCCCGTCCCTCGGCGAGGTCGCGGATGACGTCGATGGCCTCGCCGAGGCGGGCCAGGGTGTTGGGCTTGCGTCCGGCGACACGCATCGCCGAGTCGCCCCGTCCGATGCCGCAGACGGTGCGGTTGCCGAACATGTCGTTGAGGGTGGCGAAGGTGGAGGCGGTCACCTCCCAGGTGCGGGTGCCCGGGTTGGTGACCATGGGACCGACGACGAGGTGTTCGGTGTGTTCGAGGATCTGGCTGTAGATGACGAACGGTTCCTGCCAGAGCACCGCCGAGTCGAAGGTCCAGCCGTAGCGGAAGCCGTTGCGTTCGGCGCGGCGCATCAGGCCGACGACGGCCGAGGCGGGCGGATCGGTCTGGAGGACGAGTCCGAAGTCCATGACGGGTGCTCCTAGTCCAGGTACTGACAGGTGGCGCGCGGGGTGTAACTGCCGTGTCCGGCCCGGCCGGTGAACTTCCTTGCGTCGATGACGACTTCGCCGCGCGAGAGAACCGTTTCGACCTGGCCGGTGATCCGCTTCCCCTCGTACGCCGAGTAGTCGACGTTCATGTGATGGGTTTCGGCGGAGATGGTCTGTTCGGCCGCCGGGTCGTAGATGACGATGTCGGCGTCCGCGCCCGGGGCGATGGTGCCTTTCTTCGGGTAGAGGCCGAACATCCGGGCCGGGGAGGCGCAGGCGATCTCGATCCAGCGGCGGCGCGAGATGTGACCGTCCACGACCGCCTGATGGAGGAGGTCCATCCGGTTCTCCACGCCGGGCATGCCATTGGGGATCTTGGAGAAGTCGCCGCGGCCCATCTCCTTCTGGCCCGAGAAGCAGAAGGGGCAGTGGTCGGTGGAGACGACCTGGAGTTCGTTGTTCCTGAGCCCCCGCCAGAGCGCTTCCTGGTGTTCCTTGGGCCGCAGCGGGGTGGAGCAGACGTACTTCGCGCCCTCGAAGTCCGGCTCGGCGAGATTGTCGGTGGAGAGGAAGAGGTACTGCGGGCAGGTCTCGCCGAAGACCGGAAGTCCCTTGTGGCGGGCGGCGGCGACCTCGGCGACGGCCTCGTCCGCGGAGACATGCACGACGTAGAGCGGGGATCCGGCGACGCGGGCGAGCTGGACGGCCCGATGGGTGGCCTCGGCCTCCAGTGCCACCTTGCGCACGTCGCCGTGGTAGCGCGGGTCGGTGCGGCCCTCGGCGAGGGCCTGTTCGACGAGTACGTCGATGGCGATGCCGTTCTCCGCGTGCATCATGATCAGGCCGCCGTTGTGGGAGGCCCGTTGCATGGCGCGCAGGATCTGTCCGTCGTCGCTGTAGAAGACGCCGGGATAGGCCATGAACAACTTGAAGGAGGTGACACCCTCCGACACCAGCAGGTCCATCTCCTTGAGCGAGGACTCGTTCACATCGGAGAGAATCATGTGGAAGGCGTAGTCGACGGCGCATTTACCGTCGGCCTTCGCGTACCAGGCGTCGAGACCTTCGCGGACCGCATGGCCCACGGACTGGATGGCGAAGTCGACGATGGTGGTGGTACCGCCCCAGGCGGCCGCCCGGGTGCCGGTCTCGAAGGTGTCGGCGGCATAGGTGCCGCCGAACGGCATCTCCATGTGCGTGTGCGCGTCCACACCACCCGGGATGACGTATTTGCCGGTGGCGTCGATCCTCCGGTCGGCGCTCCAGCTCTCGGCCGCGTCGCTGTCGTGTGCCGCGAGGGCCACGATGCGGCCGCCCTCGATGAGTACGTCGGCATGGATTTCGTCGGACGCGGTGATGACGAGACCACCGTGGATGACGGTGCGGCTCATGTACCCCTCCTCACTGTGGCGGAATGGGTCTACGCACGTAGACAAGGTGCGTGGTGAAGAACGTAGAAGTGGGTTACCCACTGTGGCAATACCGCTGCCGCTAACCGCTGAAGACGTTTCTGTTTCCCCCGCCCGGCACTCCACCGGCCCACAGCGCACGTTCCACGGGCATCTGCCCGCGCGGGTCGTCCCCGACCGATCCCGGAGGATCACGGGTCCCCGTCGCGGTCCGCGCGTACGGTGCCGGCCGCCGCCACCGTCGCCGCCGCCGCACTGCCGCTCGCCACCACCGCCGCCCACGCCCAGGGTCCGAGGCTCCGGCCGCCGCCCCGCACGTCGGCCTGCCGTCCGGTACCAAGCAGGCGAAGACGCTGGTCATCGGCATCGACGACGCCACCTTCTCGCGCGCCGACGTACCGCACCTCAAGCAGCTGATGGCCAAGGGCCTGGCCGAGCGGACGGACCCCGGAGCCACCTCCGGGGCCCGTCCGCCGCTCAGTCCACCGACCGCAGAGCCGCGGCCAGGATCTCCGCCCCCTCCTCCGCCTCCGGGATGGTCAGCGAGAGCGGTGGCGCGATCCGCAGCACGCTGGTGTTGTGGCCGCCGCCCTTGCCGATGAGCAGACCGCCCTCGCGGGCCGCTTCGAGTACGGCCGCGGCCGCCTCCGGGTTCGCCTCGTCGGTGCCCGGCTTCACCAGCTCGATGCCGATCATCAGACCCCGGCCGCGCACCTCCCGTACGCACTCCGAACCCGCGCCGATCGCACGCAGCCGCTCGATCAGCAGACCACCGACGCGCCGGGCGTTGCCCTGCAGGTCGTGTTCGAGGAGGTAGGAGAGGTTGGCCAGACCGGCCGCCATCGTGACCGGGGAACCGCCGAACGTCGAAATGGAGTTGGCGTCCAGGCAGTTCATGACGTCGGCGCGGGCCACGACACCGCCGATCGACATGCCGTTGCCGATGCCCTTGGCGAAGGTCAGAATGTCCGGCGGACCGTTCTCGTCGTGCGCCTGCCAGCCCCAGAAGTGTTCGCCGGACCGGCCCCAGCCGGTCTGCACCTCGTCGGAGATCCACAGCACGCCGTGCCGGTCCAGGACCCGGCGGAACGCCGCGTAGAGACCGTCGGGCGGTGAGGTGAATCCCCCGACGCCCTGGATGGGTTCGGCGATCAGGGCGGCCGGTGCCCGGGTGTGCCCGAGCAGGTCCTCCAGGTCCGCGACGCACGCCTCGATGAACTCCGCGTCGCCGAGATGCGCGTACGGCCCCCGGGTACGGACGCCGCCGTGCACGTACAGCGTCTGCAGGGGCGACAGGTTGGTCGGCGACCAGGCGTTGTTGCCGGTGATGGCGACAGCGGAGAACGACCTGCCGTGGTAGCTGTTGCGCATCGCGAGGATCTGGTTCGACCTGCGGTACGTGGTGGCGAGCAGCAGCGCCGTGTCGTTGGCCTCGGTACCGGAGGTGGTGAAGAAGACCCTGGCGTCCGGGATGCCGGAGAGCGTGGCGATGCGTTCGGCCAGCTCGACCATCGGGCGGTTGAGGTAGAGCGTGGACGAGTGGATGATCCGGCCGGCCTGCTCGCTGACCGCCTTGGTCACCTCGGGCAGGGCGTGGGCGGTCATGGTGGTGAGGATGCCGCCGAAGAAGTCGAGATAGCGCCTGCCGTCGGCGTCCCAGACGTGGCGGCCCTCGCCGTGGGTGATCTCCAGGGGACGCTTGTAATAGAGCGCCAGCCAGTCGGGGCTGACGGCGAGATGGCGATGGTGCAGGCTGCTCACGGCTCCACCAGTCCTTCGTACGCGTCGGGGCGGCGGTCCCGGTAGAACGCCCACTGCTGACGGACCTCGTCGATGAGACCGAAGTCGAGGTCGCGCACGACGAGTTCCTCCTCCTTGTCGCTGGCGACCTCACCGACGAACTGGCCACGCGGGTCGACGAAGTAGCTGGTTCCGTAGAAGTCGTTGTCGCCGTACTCCTCCTGGCCGACGCGGTTGATCGCGGCGACGAAGTACTCGTTGGCGACGGCGGACGCGGGCTGTTCCAGCTGCCAGAGATAGCTGGAGAGACCGCGCGAAGTGGCGGATGGGTTGTAGACCAACTGAGCCCCGTTGAGGCCGAGTTGACGCCACCCTTCGGGGAAGTGCCGGTCGTAGCAGATGTAGACGCCGACCTTGCCGACGGCGGTGTCGAAGACGGGCCAGCCGACGTTTCCCGGCTTGAAGTAGTACTTCTCCCAGAACCCCTTGACCTGCGGGATGTGATGCTTGCGGTACTTGCCGAGATAGGAGCCGTCGGCATCGATCACGGCGGCGGTGTTGTAGTAGAAGCCGGACTGCTCGACCTCGAAGACCGGCACGACGATCACCATGCCGGTCTCGCGGGCGAGTTCCTGCATCCGGCGGACGGTCGGCCCGTCCGGGACGGCCTCGGCCCAGCGGTAGTGCTCGGGTTCCTGCACCTGGCAGAAGTAGGGGGCGTTGAACACCTCCTGGAAGCCGATGATCTTCGCGCCCAGGCGGGCGGCCTCGCGCGCATGCTCCTCATGCTTGGCGATCATGGATTCGGTGTCGCCGGTCCAGGTCGCCTGGACGAGTGCGGCGCGTACGACTTGGGACATGAGCTGCTCCTTCGACGCGGCGTCAGAGAGCCTCTACGCGTTTCTACGCCCGTAGACACGTGCGTAGAGGAGAACGTAAGCCCCGTCACACAGCGGGGCAAGACCATCGCCGTGAACCGGCGGAGTCGATCATGTTTCACACCCGTGCGGTCGACACGTTCGACCGCCCGCTCGGTCGGGCAGTCAGGCGGTGGGCATGGTGGGGGCGGGATCAGCGGTTCGCCGTTCAGTTCGCGGCTGCCCTCGGACTCCCACCACAGCTCGCCGTCGGCCGTCAGGAAGGACGCCCAGTACCCGCCGACCACGCCGCCGCCCTCCAGCACGTCCGCGATCTCTTCGAGGTAGGCGGCCAGGGAGCATCCATCCGGGCCCGGGCGGCCGGTACCGGGGAATCGGGGACGGGCGCGCGATCTGTCATGCCGGGGGTCAAAGCACGCGGCACCGGCAACGGGGCGCCCGCACGGCCCCGACCCCCCGGGCCACGACCCCCGGCCCCGGCTCCCGGTCCGCACTCCTGGCTCCCGGGCCATCGCTCGTCCGCGCCGGTTTGTATTCTCGGCAGGCGCCCCCGTCCGTGCGGCACCTGCGAGAGGAAACACCATGACCACCGAGCTGAGCCCCGACGCCCTGTCCGGGCTCCTCGACCGGGCTCGTCAGGACTACCAGGACCTGGCGGGACTCGGGCTCTCGCTCGACCTCACCCGGGGCAAGCCCGCCCCGGAGCAGCTCGACCTCTCCGAGGACCTGCTGAGCCTGCCCGGCGGGCGGCACACCTCCGCCGACGGCACGGACGTACGCAACTACGGCGGGCTGCAGGGGCTGCCCGAGCTCCGGGAGATCTTCGCCGGTGTGCTCCAGGTGCCGGCCGGTCAGCTGCTCGCGGCCGGGAACTCCAGCCTTGAGCTGATGCACGACAGCCTGGTGCACGCCCTGCTGAGCGTGCTGCCGGGTGCCGAGTCGCGCTGGGTGGACCAGGGACGGATCGCGTTCCTGTGCCCGGTGCCCGGCTACGACCGGCACTTCGCGCTCTGCGAGCGGTTCGGGATCGACATGATCCCGGTGCCGATGACCGCCAAGGGTCCGGACATGGACACCGTGGAACGGCTCGTCGCCGAGGACCCGGCGGTCAAGGGCATCTGGTGCGTGCCGAAGTACAGCAACCCGGACGGTGTCTGCTACAGCGACGCGACCGTGTCCCGGCTCGCCTCCATGAGCACCGCCGCTCCCGACTTCCGGATCTTCTGGGACAACGCCTACGCCGCCCATCACCTCACCGACGAGCCGGTCGAGATCGCCGATCTGCTCGGCGCCTGTGCCGAGGCCGGGAACCCGGACCGGGCGTTCGTGTTCGGCTCCACCTCGAAGATCACCGCGGCGGGCGCGGGCGTCGCGTTCTTCGGTTCGTCACCCGCGAACCTCACGTGGCTGCTCGGCAACAACGCCAAGCGCTCGATCGGCCCGGACAAGGTGAACCAGCTGCGGCACGTCCTGTTCCTGCGGGACGCCGACGGGGTGCGGGGTCACATGGAGCGCCAGCGTGCCCTGCTGCAGCCCAAGTTCGAGGTGGTGGCCCGGATCCTGGACGCCGAGCTGGGCGGCACCGGGCTCGCGGCCTGGACCTCGCCCAAGGGCGGGTACTTCGTCACCCTGGAGGTGCCGGACGGCTGTGCCAAGGAGATCGTACGCCGGGCCGCCGAGGCGGGCATCGTGCTGACCCCGGCCGGCGCCACGCACCCGTACGGCGACGACCCGCGCGACGCGGTCATCCGGATCGCGCCCAGCTACCCGGGGCTCGCGGAGCTGGAGCAGGCGATCGCGGGGCTCGCCGTCTGCGTCAGGCTCGTGGGGTACGAGAAGCAGGCGCGGTAACCCCCGTCAACTCCCGTCACGCTTCCTCCCGTTCGGGTGGTGTGCGGCATGCGGGGAGGATCCCGGAACGGTCTGGGCAGTCTCCAGGTGACCGATTCCGGAAGGGGACGTGGTGGGACTGTCACGCGAGTACGGGCGCGCCATCAGCGAGGGACCGACACCGGCCGACGCTGCGGGCGCGCCCGCCCTGCCCTGTCCGAGCGGCTGGTCCGCGCTGGCGTTCTCCGAGGAGCTGCGGCCGGGCACCGTGCTCACCCGCCCGCTGGCGGGCGAGGACGTGGTGCTGTACCGGCTCGGCACGGGGGCGGTCCGCGCCATCCGTCCGTACTGCCCGCACCTGGGCGCCCATCTCGGCCTGGCGAGGGTCGACGGGGACGATCTCGTATGCCCGTTCCACTTCTTCGCGTTCGGCCCGGACGGCACGTGTGTGCGTACCGGATACGACACGACGCCGCCGAGGTCGCCGTTGTCACAGCTTCCGGTGCACGAGGTCAACGGCGCCGTGTTCGTCTGGCGGCACCACGACGGCCGGGCTCCCGACTGGCACATCCCCGCCTGGCACGAGATCGGTCACCGGCCCGCCCGCAGCGCCGCCTGGGAGTTGGCCGGCAACGTCCAGGAAGTCATCGAGAACTCGGTGGACCTCGGGCATTTCGCCACCCTGCACGGCTGGTCCAGGGCCGAGATCGGCGGGCCGGTGGTCTACGACGACGCCTCGTTCCACGTCTCCATGCGGGCCCACGAGTCGGCGCCGCTCCTGGGCAGCTTCGTCGTCGACGTGGAGGTGGACGGTTACGGACTCGGCTGTCTGCACGCCGACGTGCACACACCCCGGCTGGGGCTGCGGATGTGCACGATGGTGATGCCGACGGCGATCGCGCCCAACCGGATGCAGTTCCGGCAGCGCAATCGCATCGCCTTCACCGAGCCGGCCCGGCTGCCCGCCCCGCTCGCACGCGCGGTGAGCCGGACCGCGGCCAGACTGCTGGACCGCGCCGTATTCCGGTCCAGTTGCGAGTTCACCGCCGCGGACTTCCCGATCTGGCATCACAAGCAGTACCAGCAACCACCTCGGCTCGCTCCCGGCGACGGCCCGATCGGCCCGTTCCGGCGCTGGGCCCGGCGGTTCTATCCGCCACCACCGGAGAAGGACCCGGTGAGGCGACTCAATCATGTCGAGCGCGTCGAGCGCACACTCCCTGATCCGCCGGACGGTCCCTGACAGGGCTCTGTCACGTCTTCGCCGATATCGCACGGATGCCCGTATCATCCCGCGAGACCCACCGTGCCGCCCGCACGACGGGGATCGACGGGCGGCTTACAAATGCCGCCTGCTCCGCGTCAGCCCGTGACGATTCCGGCGACGAGGTTGATGGTGGTGGCCAGGATGCCGGCGCCGAAGACGTACGCAAGCAGGCAGTGTCTCAGGACGACCGCGCGGAACGTGGAGCTCGAAACGCCGGTGTCGGAGACCTGATAGGTCATGCCGAGGTTGTAACTGAAGTAGAGGAAGTCGCTGTAGCGCGGCGGGGCGTCGGTGTTGAAGTCGATCCCGCCCCTCGGCGCCTGGTAGTAGAGGTACGCGTAGTGGGTGGCGTACATCAGATGGAGTGCCGCCCAGGACATGAACACGCCGCAGAGCGCCGTCGCGGCCGCGACGTGACTCAGGTCCGACCGGCCGACCAGGAGCAGCAGCACGACGCCGACCAGCCCGCACAGGGCGGAGGCGACGACGACGAGTTCCTCGACGGCGGGGCGGAACTGCTCGCGCCGTGCGTTGCGATGGGTGGCGGCGGCGTCCATGGGCCACAGGACGAGCCAGCCCGCCACGACGAACACCGTCTCCACCGCGGCGATACCGGTGAGCAGGCCCAGGGGGATGTTGGTCAGCACGCCGGCGACCACACCGATCACCGCCCCGACGACCGCCGAACCGGCGAGCCGGGGAACGGCGGACAGCGGCAGCCGGTGACGCATGGGCCTCAAGAGCGACCGCCTCGATTGCTCGGTGGATGAGATGAAAGGTCCCGGGTGCCCGGTGGGTGAAAGTCCCGGGTGCCCGGTGGACGGCAGGTCCCGGGCTTCCCTCGCGGTCACGACCCGTCCGCTGCCGGTTGCGTCGCCGTCCCGTGGAAGTACAACGCGAGTCCGGGGCCCGCGGGAGCCAAGTGGCATGCCCGGAGCACCGGACATAGCATGCCCGAAAAGTAACGTTTCGTAACCTGTGCCCAGATGATTGAAGGGTTGAGGAACTTGAGCGCCGACGGTGACGGCCAGGAACGCCGGGAGCCCGAAGTAGGGCCCGCCCCGGAGGGGAATCCCGAGTTTCACCCCTACCACCACCCGGCGGCGGGCTGGGGCGCGGCGAAGAGCGTGAGCCGCCTCCTGGTGCGCGAGGGCGCGCTGGTGGACGGCCGCGGGCGATCATGCGGATGAACCATGAGAACACCGGCTTCGACTGCCCGGGATGTGCCTGGCCCGACGACACCAAGGGGCTGCATCTGGACATCTGCGAGAACGGCATCAAGCACGTCACCTGGGAGATGACCCGCAAGCGGGTCGGACGCGAGTTCTTCGCCGCCCACCCGGTGTCCGAGCTGGCCGGGTGGAGCGACCACGAGCTGGAGAACCAGGGCCGGCTGACCGAACCGATGGTGTACGACCCCGAGTCGGACCACTACGTCCCGATCGACTGGAAGGACGCGTTCGAGCTGGTCGGTCGTGCTCTGCGGGAACTGGACGACCCGCGGCGTTCGCGGCCACCGAGGTGGCGTACAGCTCGGCGGCCCGTACCGACTCCCGCTGCGCGAACGCCGTGCCGCGCATGGCCGCCAGATTGTGGAAGAGCGACTCCATCACGTCCCAGGGCGGAATCTCGGCGCCGTCGGGACAGGCACGCATCCCGGCAGGATCACGTCGGCAGAAGAGTCCGTATCAGCCGCTCCCGGGTCCAGCAGCGCCACGACACCCCGCAAGCACTGCGTGAACTCCCGTACTTCCCAAGCATCTTGACGCCCTGTCATCTTTGCCCTCGCCGACATCGACCGGAGCCTTCCAGTCCGCAGGCATTTGGCATCAGCCGTACTACGACACGGCTGCGCACGCTTTTCGACCACGATGCGGTTGAAGCACTGCACGCGGTACGCGCCCGCCGATCGTCGGAAACGCCGTCGGGGCCTACCCCGCCAGCGGCACCGCGTCCGGCTCCGGGGCGCAGCGGGCGAGGATCTCGTCCATCGAGAGTCCGAGCGCCCCGGCCAGCGCCGCGACCGTGAAGAAGGCAGGCGTGGGTGCGCGGCCCGTCTCGATCTTGCGCAGCGTCTCGGCGGAGATTCCGGCGCTTGCCGCGATCTCGACCATGCTGCGCCTGCCGCGCGCCTCACGCAGCAGCACTCCGAGGCGTTCGCCGCGACGGCGCTCTTCCGGGGTCAGGGGCGTTCGTACCATGCCGTCATTCTAATACCACTGAGACCGGTATAGTAATTGACATGGTGCAGCTCAGGACAGACGCATCCATCGAAGCCATGCGCGAGACCGGCCGGGTCGTGGCACAACCCCTGACCGTCGTTCGGGAAGCCGCGGCGGTCGGCATCTCCCTGCGCGACCGGACGGGGCGTCCCGCGGGGTCCTGCGTGACGCAGGCGCCGGATCGCCGTTCCTGAACTACCGGCCGCGTTTCGCCCCCGCCCCTTCCCCGCCGCGATCTGCGCGTCGGCCAACGACGCGATCGTGCACGGCATCCCGACCGACCAGCGACTGCGACGGCGATCCGGTGAGCGTCGACGCTGGAAGCGACGCCGGGCGGCTGGGCCGGCGACTCGACGATCAGCTTCATTGCCGGGCACGCCCGGCCCGCCGACACCCGGCTCATCGGGACGGCCTTCGAGGCACTGGAGGCAGGCATCGCGGCGGCGGTCGTCGGCAATCGGATCGGTCCATCGCGCATGCGATCGGCACGGTCTGCCGCAACACGGGATTCGGCATCCCGGAGATGTTCGGGGCCAAGCCGTGGGCCGGTCGATGTACGAGGACCCGGCGTCCCCGACGAGGGACGACCGGGCCGCGGCATACCGTTGCGGCACGGGATGGCACTGGCGATCGAGCCGCTGCTGATCGGCGGCGGCACGGACGCCTTCCATCCGGAGCCACAGCGCCGCCGTCACCGCCGGCGACGCCGATCTCCGGTCCGGTCAGCGGCGGCGGCGGCAGGGTTGGGGTCCGCACCCCCACCGGACCGGCATGGACAGCCGGGGTCAGGGTGACGGCCGCGAGCAGGGCCGCGCCGGAGGCGGCAGCGAGGGCGAGCGTTCGAGTACGCACAGTGGGGGTGCCCTTCCGATAGGAAACTTTCCTTACCGACGCGCACAACATGGCCCCGGGCGGATGCCTCCGCCAAGACCACGGGGCTGGTTCCTCGCGAATGATCACGAGCAACCAGCCTCGTAGGGAATGTTATTGACGTTCCGTCATTTATGGCAGCCGTCGGCTGTCCGTCATCACGGGCGTCCGCTCGGCTTCACGACCATCGCCGAGCCCCCGCCCCGGCGCACCTTCTCCGCGGCCGCCAGCCACCGCCCGTCCGGCAGTCGCTGCACACCGGTCGCCGCCCCGATCTCCGGGTTGAGCTTGAAGACATGCCCCAGCGACTCCAGGTCAGCCCGGACCGAACTGTTCCACAGCCCCGGTTCGAGCTCCGTCGTCGCCGAGTTGCGCTGGCTGGCGCGCGGTGCCGCGATGGCGTCGACCAGCGGCAGCCCCCGGTCGACCGTGCCGATGAGCGACTGGAGCACGGTCGTGATGATCGTGGCACCACCGGGCGAGCCCAGGGCCAGCACCGGCTCGCCGTGCTTCAGCACGATCGTCGGCGAGATGGACGAGCGCGGACGCTTGCCCGGACCGGGCAGATTCGGGTCATGGACCGCGGGGTTGGCGGGCGCGAACGAGAAGTCCGTCAGCTCGTTGTTGAGCAGGAAGCCACGCCCCGGCACGGTGATGCCGCTGCCGCCGGTCTGCTCGATCGTCAGGGTGTACGCGACGACGTTGCCCCACTTGTCGGCCGCGGTCAGATGGGTGGTGTTCTCCCCCTCGTACGTCGTCGAGGCGGCCGTTCCACCGGCCTCGCAGTCGGCCGGGTGCCTCGGGTCGCCCGGTGCGAGCGGGCTGGTCAGCACCGCGTCGTCCTTGATCAGGCATTCCCGCGTATCGGCGAACCGCTGGCTGAGCAGCTCCCGCGTCGGCACGTCCTCGAACGCCGGGTCGCCCACCCATCGCCCGCGGTCCGCGAAGGCGATCCGGCTCGCCTCGATGTAGCGGTGCAGATACCGCGCCTCGCTCGCCTTCGAAAGGTCCGTGGCCTCAAGGATGTTGAGCGCCTCGCCGACGCTCGTGCCGCCGGACGAGGAAGGTGCCATGCCGTACACGTCGAGGCCGCGGTAGCCGGTCTTCGTCGGGGCCTGCCGCAACGCCCGGTAGGAGCGCAGGTCCTTCGCGGTGAGGTCGCCGGGCCGCACCACCCGGGTGGACTTCGGGTCGACAGGCGGGTTGCGGACGGTCCGTACGACGTCGTCGGCCAGCTCGCCCCGGTACAGCTCGTCGACGCCCTTGCGACCCACCTGTTCGTAGGTGCGCGCCAGATCGGGGTTCTTGAAGACGGAGCCGACCACCGGCAGTTGGCCGCCGGGCAGGAAGAGCTTCCTGGTCGCCGGGAAGTCGGCGAACCTGGCCTGGTTGCCCTCGGTCTGCGAGCGGAACGTGCTGTCGACGACGAAGCCGTCCCTGGCGAGCCGCTCGGCGGGTTTCAGCACCTGCCGCAGCGACTTGCTGCCCCAGGTGTCGAGCGCGGTGTCCCAGGTGGCCGGGGTGCCCGGGGTGCCGACGGCCAGTCCGCTGGTGACGGCCTGGTCGAAGGCGAGCGGTTTGCCGTTCTCCAGGAACAGCGAGGAGTCCGCGCTGCGCGGCGCGGTCTCCCGGCCGTCGATCGTCTCCACGGTGTGTCTCTTGGCGTCGTAGTAGACGAAGTAGCCGCCTCCGCCGAGACCTGCCGAGTAGGGCTCGGTCACACCGAGCGCGGCCGCGGTCGCCACCGCGGCGTCCACCGCGTTGCCGCCGTTGCGTAGCACCTCGATACCGGCGGCCGACGCGTCCGCGTCGACACTGGCGACCGCCCCTCCGTAGCCCACCGCGACGGGGTACTTGGGCGGTGCTGCCGATGGTGGTGCGGACGAGGACGGGGCGGCCGCCCCCACCGTCACGACAGCGGCGAGAACAGCCGACAACGACACATTCCGCGCAACGGAACGTCGCATGCGCACCTCCAGTGCTGGATCGTCC
>NZ_JBEXPH010000170.1:0-17260 GCF_040611955.1 Streptomyces sp. NPDC006510
GGTAGACCGCCACCGGATCCGGTTTGTGGGACATCACCGCAGCTCAGAGAAATTGGGACGAGGTGCTCTGCGAGGGCGTTCCCACTCGGCGGCGGCCTGCTGCTCCGCCTCGGTGGCCAGGCGGTTGGCCTCGGCCTGCGCGATCCGGGCGTCCCGCTGCACGGCCGCCGCGTGCGGCATCGCCAGGTTCTTGATGTAGCCCGTCGGGTCCTCGATCTCATGGATCTGGAGCGAATCGACGATGAGCCCGAGCTTCTCCATCTCGGTGCCGCATGCGGCCCGCGTCTGCCCGGTGAGCTTCTCCCGGTCCCGGATCATGTCCTCGACCGTCAACCCGCCCACGATGGACCGCAGATGACCGGCGAAGACATTGTGCACCCGCTCCGACATCAGCTTCTGCTGATCGAGGAAACGGCGGGCCGCGTTGGCGATCGACACGAAGTCGTCGCCCACCTTGAAGATGACAACGCCCCGCACCCGCAGCGGAATCCCCTGATGCGTGACGCAATCGACGGACAGCTCCGTCTCGTTGAGATCCAGGGACATCTTCCGTACGGCCTGGACCCCGGGCAGGACGAGAGTGCCGTGACCGGTGACGATCCGGAACCCCATGCCCTGCCCCAGGCCCTCGGTCTTGTGCTTGGAACCCGAGATGACCAGTGCTTCGTTCGGCTCGGCCACCCGCCACATCAGCTTGAAAAGGCCGAACAACACCATGATGGCGGCGAGTGCGAGACCCGCCGTGACGCCGATGACCATCGGCATGCGCCCCCTTATCGCGGCACCCCGTCGGCACCGCTGAACACGGGGGAGTCTTCTCCTGCTCGCCGCGGCGCAGAAGACGCGTGCACATCCTTGCCGAACTCTTGACGACGAAAGCCGTCAAGAACCCCCCGCGCGAGCCTCAACTCCCGTACGCGGGAGCCACATAGACCGTGCGCGGCGGCAGATGCTCGATCACCGTCACCACCGTGCCCACCTCGATGCGCTCCTTCGCCGAGGCCGGATACGCGAGAAAGTGCTCGGCCCCGCCCCGGATCCGTACCATCACCTCGCCGACCAGTCCCGGCCCCACCGTCCCGGTCACCCGGCCGAGCAGCCCCACCATCGAGGATTCATACATGCCCCGGAGCGTACCCATGCGGCACGGGTCTGGAAGACTGCCGGACGCCATGAGCCTGTTACCGAACCAGCCCACCCAACGCCCCGTCCCCACCAGCGCCGACGTCGCACGGCTCGCCGGGGTCTCACGGGCCACCGTCTCGTACGTGCTGAACAACAGCGCCACCGTGCGGATCAGCGAATCCACCCGCCGCCGGGTCAAGGAAGCGGCCACCGAACTGGGTTACGTACCGCACGCGGCGGCGCGGAGCCTGCGCGCCGGACACACCCGCATGGTGTTGCTGCCCACCATGAACTTCCCGACCGGTCCGCTCCACCACCGCTTCTTCCATGAACTGGAAGCGGGACTGCGCCGTCTCGACTACACCGTGGTCCAGTACGGCAGTACCGGCCTGGACCCCGACGACGCACCCCGCGCCTGGGCCGAACTCCGGCCCGTCGCGGTGATCGCTCCCGGCACGATCGACCTCACCGCGCAGGGGATATCCGTGCTCAGGCGGTCCGGGGCCAAGGCCGTGATCACACTGGGCCCGCGGCCGGTGCCGGGTGCCCACGCACTGGTCATGGACCAGCGGGAGGTCGGCAGCTGCGCGGTCGGCCATCTGCTGGAGCACGGCCGGCGCCGCATCGGCGTGGTCATGCCCGAGGAATGTGGTCTGGGCATGTTCGCCGAACCCCGGCTGACCGGGGCCCGGCAGGCCGCACAGTTCCACGGGGCCCGGGTCGAGCCGCTGCCGCTGCGGTACGACGAGGAGTCGGCCGCCCGGCTGGCAGCCCGTTGGCGCACCCTGGACCTCGATGCCGTGTTCGCCTACAACGACGAGTACGCGATGCTCCTGATGCGGGCCCTCAAGGACGCGGGCATCGACGTGCCCCGGGAGACCGCCGTGGTCGGTGCCGACGACCTGATGCTGGGCAGGCTGCTGCGGCCCCGGCTCAGCACCGTACGCATGGAGCTGGCCACCGCCCAGCCACTGGCGGACCTCGTCGACCGGCTGGTGCGGCACCCCGGAGGTGCCCCCGAACACCACGACCTGCTGCGGGTCGGGGTGGTCCGGCGCGAGTCGGGCTGAGGGCGCCGGGACCGGGCGCGGCGGTCGGACCGCAGCGTGCGGCAGCGCGGCAACGTGCGCACCGCGCGCCGCTTGCCTAGCGTCATGACCATGAGTCATCCGGAGAGTTACGAGATCCTGCTGGTTCCCCGTTTCGCCGAGGACACCGCCGGCGCGGCCGAGCCCGGCGCGGCCGAGCACGATGCCGCCGAGGACGACGCGGCCGAGCCCGATGCCGGCGAGACCGGCGGTGCCATCCGCTCGGCGGTCGTGTCGGCGACCGGTGAGACGGGGGCATCGGGCTACCCCCGGTATTCCGGCGAAGGCATCGTCGCGGACATCGACCCCACGACGCACGCGGTGGAGGCCCTGCTGGTCGACGGCGCCGAGCTGGCCTTCGGCCTCACGGCCCGGATCAAGGAGCGGGACGCCGAAGCCGAGCGCTGAGGCCGTGCCGCCCGCTCCCGGACACGATGACGGGCCCGGCCGGTCCGGCCGGGCCCGTCATCCGCGCACGGAGCGCAGGGCGCGCAGGGAGCGCACGGATCCCGGGAAGCCCAGGGCCTTTCCGGCCCTGGGGTCTTTCGTTTGGACCATGCCGGATCCAAACGAAAGACCCTAGCTCTGCCCCTTCTGCTGCTCCTCGATGGACTTGCGGACCACGTCCATGTCCAGCTTCCTCGCCTGCCCGATCACATCCTCCAGCGCTGCCTCCGGCAGCGCTCCGGGCTGCGCGAACACCGCCACGTTCTCCCGGACGATCATCAGCGTGGGAATGGAGCGGATCTCGAAGGCCGCCGCGAGCTCCTGCTGCGCCTCGGTGTCGACCTTGGCGAAGACCAGGTCGTCGTGGCGCTCCGAAGCCGCATCGTAGACCGGCGCGAACTGCCGGCACGGGCCGCACCAGGAAGCCCAGAAGTCGATCAGGACGAAGTCGTTGTCACTGACGACCTGATCGAAGTTTTCCTTGGTGAGCTCAATGGTGCTCATTGTCTGTTACCTCTTCCTGTGCCCGCTCGGAACTGTCCGAACAACGGTGCCTGCACCTGCGCTATTCCGCCTGCCCATGTGGCCGTCGCGCACACCCACGACCAGACTGTCCCCATGACAGATGCTTCCCTGAACGCCGAGTACGACGTCGTGGTGATCGGAGCGGGTCCGGTGGGTGAGAACGTCGCCGACCGGGCCCGTGCCGCCGGACTGAGCACGGCGGTCGTCGAGTCGGAGCTGATCGGCGGCGAGTGCTCCTACTGGGCCTGCATGCCCAGCAAGGCCCTGCTGCGCCCGGTGGTCGCCCGCGCCGACGCCCGCCGCGTCCCGGGCCTCAGCGACGCCGTGCAGGGGCCGCTGGACACCGCCGCGGTCCTCGCCCACCGTGACGCGTACGCATCGCACTGGAAGGACGACGGACAGGTCGCCTGGCTGGAGGGCATCGGCGCGGACATCTACCGGGGCCGGGGCAGGCTCACCGGCGAGAAGGCGGTGTCCGTCACCGCGCCCGACGGCACGGAACACCGGCTCACCGCCCGCCATGCCGTCGCCGTCTGCACCGGCAGCCGCGCCGTCGTCCCCGACCTGCCCGGCATCGACGGGGTCAGGCCCTGGACCAGCCGGGAGGCGACGAGTGCCAGGAAGGTACCCGGCCGCCTCGTGATCGTCGGCGGCGGCGTGGTCGGCGTGGAGATGGCCACCGTCTGGCAGGCCCTCGGCGCCCGGGTGACGATGCTGATCCGCGGCAAGGGCCTCCTGCCGAAGATGGAGCCCTTCGCCGGCGAACTGGTCGGGCAGGCCCTCACCGAGGCGGGCGCCGACATCCGCACCGGGGCCTCGGTCGCCGCCGTACGGCGCGCGGTGCCGGACGGCCCGGTCACCGTGGAACTGGACGGCGGCGGACGCATCGAGGCCGACGAGATCCTCTTCGCCACCGGCCGGGCCCCGCGCACCGACGACCTCGGACTGGAAACGGTGGGCCTGGAGCCCGGCACCTGGCTCCCCGTCGACGACAGCTGCCGCGTCGAGGGCACCACCTGGCTCTACGCGGTCGGCGATGCCAACCACCGGGCGCTCCTCACCCACCAGGGCAAGTACCAGGCACGCATCGCGGGCGCCGCGATCGCCGCCCGCGCCGCCGACGTACCGCTGCTGGAGACCGACCGCTGGGGCGCCCACGCCGCCACCGCCGACCATGCGGCCGTCCCCCAGGTCGTCTTCACCGACCCGGAGGCCGCCTCGGTCGGCCTCACCCTCGCCGAGGCCGAGCGGGCCGGCCACCGGGTGCGGGCCGTCGATCACGACCTCGCCGCGGTGGCCGGTTCCGGCCTGTACGCGGACGGATACCGGGGCCGCGCCCGCATGGTCGTGGACCTCGACCGGGAGGTCCTGCTCGGTGTCACCTTCGTCGGACCGGGCATCGGCGAGCTGCTGCACTCGGCGACGATCGCGGTCGCGGGCGAGGTCCCCATCGACCGGCTGTGGCACGCCGTACCCGCGTACCCGACGATCAGCGAGGTCTGGCTGCGCCTGCTGGAGGCGTACCGGGACGCGTAGGCCCTCGATACGGGGCGGCATCCGTACCGGCCGTGACGACGGCCGCCAGCAGCGACTTCGTGTACGGGTGCCGGGCGCGTCGCACAACAGGATGCCGGGCGACGGTGCGAGGGCGCGGGCGATGGCGACGCGTTCGCTCGCCATCCTCGGCGGGCGGGGCGGCCGCAACCAGTCGCTGCGGATGCTGTGACCAGGACTCACCGGCAGGGGCCGACGGACCGGACCCGGCCGAACGGTCAGGCCGGCGGCCGGAGATCGCTGGTGGTGACGCGCACGTGGTCGACGACGAGTTGCTGCGGGAAGGAGGTGCTGCCGTCGGGGTCGCCCGGCCAGTAGCCGCCCACCGCGAGGTTCAGGATCAGGAAGAAGGGCTTGTCGAACACCCAGGCGTTGCCCCCGAGGTCGGCGGGCGTACGGCGCTGGTAGACGTTTCCGTCCACCGACCAGGTCACCGAGCCGGGCGCCCAGTCGACCGCGAAGGTGTGGAAGTCGTCGGCGAACGCCTGGCCGCCGGGCAGGGTGTAGGCGGCGCCGATGCCACCGGAACCGGAGTAGCCCGGCCCGTGCAACGTGCCGTGGACCGTGGACGGTTCGAATCCGACGTTCTCCATGACGTCGATCTCGCCCGAGTCGGGCCAGCCGACCTGGCCGATGTCGTCGCCCAGCATCCAGAAGGCCGGCCACATGCCCTGACCGCGCGGCACCTTCATCCTCGCCTCGACGTGCCCGTATGTCTGGGTGAACTTGCCGGAGGTGTTCAGCCGTGCCGAGGTGTACTCACAAGTGCCGTACCAGCACTGGTAGTTGTTCGGACTCTCGCGGCGCGCGGTGATGACCAGATGGCCCTGGCCGTCGAGTGCCGCGTTGCTGTTCCCGGCCGTGTAGTACTGCCGTTCATGGTTGTTGACGTTGTCGCCGGTCTCGGTCTGCCACTTGGCGCTGTCCACGGCGGAGCCGGCGGGGCCGGCGAAGTCATCGGTGAACGTTGCTGCCGCGGCCCGGGCTCCGGGCGCGGGCGTTCCGGCCGCGAGACCGGAAGAGGCCGATACGAGGGTGAGTACGGAGATCGCGGCCACGAGCAGGCGGCGGGGGAGGCGGGGGGAGGTCATGGGGTTTCCTTCCCGTGCGGAATGGAGCAGTCGAGCTTTTGCCATGCATATGACAAATGCTCGTTGTGGGGGGAGCAGGGAGAGGTCTTGGTTCTGTATGTGATTTAAGAAGTGAACCAAAGCGGTGTCAAGACCTTGGTACGGACCACACTTCTTGCATCCAGCGGTTGCGCGAGGGGGGTCCGGGATCAGTCGCCCGGTGCGGGGGACAGCGGCTGTCCGCACCGAAGGTTCCACCGGCCGGCCCGTCCACCGAGCCCGGTCAGTGTGAGTGGGGCGACATCCAGCCGCCAGTACGCCTCCACCGGCAGGGCGAGTGCCACGACGACCACCGCCCGCACCACCGCCGGCTCGACGACCCCCAGTACGCGGTGGCCCTCGTCGCCCTCGGTGGACTCCAGTGTCTCCAGCCAGCGTCCGGTCCGGGCGCAGAGCTCCAGCAGGGACTCGCCACCATGGGGAGTTGCCGCAGGGTCGGTCAGCCAGGCCGAGACCGCCTCCGGCTCGGCCGCGCTCACCGCTGCCAGCCGTCGGCCGCTCCACCGGCCCATGTCCCAGCCACGGACGGCCGGTTCGGGCCCGGCGCGAAGCCCCAACGCGTCGGCAGTCCCGGCGCATCGCTCGGACGGCCCGCGCAGATACCGGTCGGCGGCGGGCACCGCTGACGCGACGGCCCGGGCGTGGCGGGCCCCGGCCGCGTCGAGCGGTGCGTCACCGTCGAAACGGGCCTCGCGCAGCGCGGCGTTGAGCGCCGGTGAGATCAACATCACCTGTATCGCCATGACCGGGTCAACTCCTTGAACTCTGGCCCCTCGGGTGTGCCCACCATGGCATCCGGGCGGTCCGGTTCGCCGTCGGCACCATGGCAGGGGCCGCCTCCAAGGAGTATCGTCACGACGAACATGGCGTAGGTGCGACGGAAGTCCGGTGAGAATCCGGCACGGTCGCGCCACTGTGAACCCGCCTCCGCGCGGGAAGTCAGACCCGGCACCTACGCCTCAGGCACCACGATCGGGACGCGTGTTCCCTCAGGAGGTTCTGCCATGGCACAGACCGTTGCGCCCCCCACCGCCGTACCGGCGATCACTCCCATCTCCCCGAAGGCCATTGCCCCTTGGGCGGTCTTCTTCGGCATCCTCATGCTCGTACTGCTGTACTTCGTCGGCGCCGAGCAGGGCGCCACCGCGGTCATTTCCGGCGAAGGTGTCCACGAGTGGGTCCACGACGGCCGCCACCTCCTCGGTTTCCCCTGCCACTGACGTACCGTCCGATCCAGGGGAAACCTCATGAACTCCATATCTGTCAGAGCTCTGCTCGTCCGCGGCATGCTGGCCGGCCTCGCCGCGGGTGTGCTCGCTCTGCTCGTCGCCTACTTCCTCGGCGAGTCGCGTGTGGACGCGGCCATCGCCCTTGAGGAGTCGCACAACCACCACCATGACGGCGGCGAGGAGCTGGTCAGCCGCACCGTGCAGTCCACCGTCGGCCTCGCCACCGGGGTACTGGTCTTCGGTGTGGCGGTCGGCGGTATCGCCGCCCTCGTCTTCTGCTACGCCCTCGGCCGGATCGGCAGATTCGGCCCGCGGGCCACGGCCGCCCTGATCGCGGGTGCGGCCCTGCTGACGGTGTACGTCGTGCCGTTCCTGAAGTACCCGGCCAACCCACCTGCCGTCGGCAACCCCGACACCATCGGCCGGCGTACCGCGCTGTTCTTCCTCATGGTCGCCCTGAGCGTGCTGCTGGCCGTCGCCGCGGTCATTCTCGGCAGGCGGCTGGCTCACGGGCTGGGCAACTGGAACGCGACGATCACGGCAACCGCCGCCTACCTCCTGGTGATCGGGCTCGCCTACGCGTTCCTGCCCTCGTACAACGAAGTGGGCAAGGACTTCCCGGCCGCCCTGCTGTGGGAGTTCCGTCTGAGCACCCTCGCCGTGCAGGCCACCCTCTGGGTGACCTTCGGTCTCGTCTTCGGCGCTCTGACGGACCGGCTGCTCGCGCCGGGGACCGGCACCGTCACAACAGGAAACGGCCCCGCGAACCGGGCAGCTCCGGCGGCCGGCTGACCGGATCAACGCCTGCGGGCCGATGAGCGGAACCCCGCCGGGAGCTCCCGGCGGGGTTCCGGCGTTCCGCTGCCGCGCACCGGCCGGTCCGGCGCTCGACGGCCACGGGTCACTCCCCGGTCTGCGGGACCCAGTCGATCCGGTAGTGCTTCAACCGCTCGTCCTCCTTCACCAGGTGCATGCCGGCGGCTTCCATGACGCGCTGGGACGCGATGTTGCCCAGGTCGGTGTCACCGTGCACACAGCTCACCCCCTGATCACGGGCGAACAGGAGCAGGGCGCGCAAGGCCTCGGAGGCGTAACCCATCCCCTGGGCCGAGGGGACCAGGCCGTAACCGATCGTGACGTGCCTGTTCTCGTCCGGCGCGCCGTGGAATCCCATTCCGCCGATCACCAGTCCGTCCGTGCGCCGGCGTATCTCGTACGAGCCGAAGGGGCTGGGGTCGCCGGTCGTCGCACAGGTGTCGAGGAAGCGCCCGGCCGCGGCCACCTCGCCGGGGGACGGGTAGCCGGGCGCCCAGAGGGCCCCGTCTCCCGGCGTGCCCGACACCACCCGCAAGGCGTCGGAGGCGTTCATCGGGTGGAGCAGGAGGCGCGGGGTCTCAAGATCGGTCATGGGCGAGTGAAGTATCACGCGGGCCGGGCGGACGTCATCCGAATTGACCGGGAGACGCCCGCCGACCGCGGGGGTCCGGAGGGCTCGTCGGGCTCCTCCCGGACTCACCCGGCGGCAGGACCCTGGCTGTCCTTCCGGCCCGCATCGAAGTCGAAGTCCCCGGAGAACGCCGCCGCCATCCGCAGATGACCGGCCGCCTCCGCGCTCCGCCCCTGGCGCTCAAGGGTGCGGCCCAGCATCAGCCGCGCATAGTGCTCGACCGGGTCGCGCTCCAGCACCGCCCGCAGCTCCGTCTCGGCCTTGCCGAGCCGTGCCGAGTGGTAGTAGGTCCGGGCCAGCAGCAGACGCGGCGACACCTGCTCCGGGACCTCCTCCACCAGCCCCTCCAGGATCCGGGCCGCGGTCATGTACTCCTTCGCCTCGAAGAACATCTGCGCACGGTCCCAGCGATCGGCAGCCGTACCGAACTCGTAGTAGGTGTCGCTCACTTGCCCTCCTCTGTCACGGACCGTCCGGATCGTGCCCGGCTCCGTCCAACCGCCGGCCCAGCTGTCGCTCGACCACCCTGCGATTGCCGGAACGCCGAGTGATGATTGAATATTCCACTAAATTGTCGGCGTGGGTACCAGTACTCACGGGCCCGCACAGGAATAGGTTGAGCGCCATGAGCAATCTCGATCGCCAGGCCGCACTCTCCGTCTGCGGAGGGCGGGGCTTCGTCGTCGCCGAGCCCGTACGTGAACTCCTCACACCCCGCCACGTCCGGCTGGGCGAGTCCACCGAGGTCCGCAGGCTGCTGCCCAACCTGGGCCGCCGGATGGTCGGAGCCTGGGCCTTTGTCGATCATTACGGCCCCGACGACATCGCGGGCGAACCCGGGATGCAAGTGCCGCCCCACCCTCACATGGGCCTGCAGACGGTCAGCTGGCTGCACGACGGCGAGGTCCTGCACCGGGACAGCCTCGGCAGTCTCCGCACGATCCGCCCGCGCGAACTGGGACTGATGACCTCCGGCCGGGCCATCAGCCACTCCGAGGAGAGCCCGAAGGCCCACGCGAGGTTTCTGCACGGCGCCCAGCTCTGGGTCGCCCTGCCGGACGCCCACCGCCATGTCGAGCCCCACTTCCAGCACCACACCGACCTGCCGACCGTCTCGGCCCCCGGCCTCACCGCCACCCTGATCCTGGGCGAACTCGACGGCACCGCCTCGCCCGGCACCGCGTACACCCCGATCGTCGGCGCCGACATCGCCCTGGCCGCCGGCGCTGAGGCCCGACTGCCGCTCGACCCGGACTTCGAGTACGCGGTGCTCTCC
This sequence comes from Streptomyces sp. NPDC006510, assembly GCF_040611955.1. Taxonomy (NCBI): domain Bacteria; kingdom Bacillati; phylum Actinomycetota; class Actinomycetes; order Kitasatosporales; family Streptomycetaceae; genus Streptomyces; species Streptomyces sp. NPDC006510. Next base: position 9,822 of record NZ_JBEXPH010000170.1, read on the forward strand.
ATGTCCGGCCAGGCCGAGGTCGACGGCGTGCCAGTGCTTCCCGGTTCCATGCTCTACCTCGGCTGCGGCCGCACCGCACTTCCCTTGCGCGCGGACTCCGACGCGGGCCTCATGCTCCTCGGTGGCGAGCCCTTCGAGGAGGAGATCGTCATGTGGTGGAACTTCATCGGGCGGTCCCACGAGGAGATCGAGGAGGCCCGGCAGGCGTGGGCGGAGGGCTCCCGCTTTGGTGAGGTGCACGGCTACGACGGCGGCCGGCTGCCTGCTCCCGCACTGCCGCCGGTGGCGCTGAAACCGCGGGGACGGGTGCGCTGACCTGGGGTGACGTGCCCTCCGACGCTCCCCGTTGCGTGCGCTCGGGCGGCGGTCAGATCGCGGGTCGAGCCGGGCAGCGCCGCAGACGCCCGGATCAGACGTCCGAAGGGATCGGTGAGGACCTGGACGTTCATGCCGTGGCGCTCGCGCCCCCCGGAGTAGTACGGAGTGTCGGCGGCGATCCGGTCGATCTGCAGGAGGGTGCCGTCCAGGATCACGAACGCCTTCGTCGAGGACGGGCGCCCGGTTTGCAGTGCCTGCTTATCAGCGGCTGAACCACGGCGACCGTCCGCGGCACCAGTGCGTCGACTGCGGAGAGATGGGGGCCGTCGACCGTCGCCGCTCCCGGGCACGGTGCGTGGCCTGGGAGCGGCGAGGCATGGGATCTCCGGGTGCGGACTCATGTCGAGCTTGAATCGCCCGTACGGTTTACATGGGTCGGGAGAAGCGGTGCATGGGCATCGGCGGACACCATGACCGCGTGTCGGGCCCAGTCTGCAACCTCGGAGGCTCCGGTGTGTCGGTCAGGCCGAGCGCAGGGCGTCCGTCGGGGACACCCTGGCTGCGCGCAGTGCCGGGTAGATTCCGGCGACGGCCGCCACCAGTACCGACACCAGGGGGCTGGCGATGACCGTGTAGAGCGGGATGGAGGCGGGCCAGCCCTGTACGAGGGCGTAGCCGTAGACCGCGAGGCCGCCCACGAACAGCCCGCCGACTCCTCCGATGAGGCCCATCAGTACGGCCTCGATGAGGAACTGAACGGCGATCTGGCCACCTCGGGCCCCCAGCGCGCGGCGCAGTCCGACCTCGCCGCGGCGTTCCATCACTCCCACGACCATGGTGTTGGCGATGCCGACGCCGCCCACGAGCAGGGCGACCGCAGCGAGGGCGAGGACCAGTCCGGTGAGGGAGTTCTTGGTCTCGGCCCGTGCCGTGTACAGGTCGGAAGGGCGGCTGACGGCGACCGTGCTCGGGTTGGCGGGGTCGGCGGTGGCTCCGGCAACGGTCTGTACGCCAGGGACGCGTTCGGGGTGGGCCCTGAGGTAGACCATGGCGGCGGTGCCGTCCGCGCCCAGGTGGGCGGTGGCCTCGGGCCAGCCGACCAGGGCGGCGGTGCCGAGCTCGGGTGCGAGCTCGTTCGGGGCCAGGATTCCGGTGACGACGAACCACTGTCCGCCCAGCCAGACCCGCTCGCCCGGCGCGGTCACGCCGAGCCGGAGTGCGGCCTGGTCGCCGAGCACGGTCACCGGGAGGTTCTCGCTCGCCCTGTCCAGCCAGTGCCCGCTCCGCAGGGTGGCGTGCAGGACGTCGAGCAGGTTGAGCCGGGCGGCCAGTACGGTGAGGCTGTTGGTCTGCTGCGCTGGGACCAGGTCGTTGCGGTAGACCTGGGCTTTGGTGGCCCCGGTCGCGGTGACCTGTTGCACGGGGGCGATGTTGGCGAGCATCTTCTCGGCCGTGGGCGGCAGTGGCACCGGCTTCTGGTCGGCGCCGTTGCCGGGGGCGACGGTGATCAGGTTGGAGCCGAGCCGGTCCAGGCGCTCCAGCAGGTGCGCCTGGTTGGAGGCGGAGATCCCGGTCACGGCGATGACGGCGGCGATGCCCAGGGAGATGCCGAGCGCGGACAGGGCGGAGCGCATCTTGCGGGTGCGTGGTCCGATCATGCCGAGGCGCAGCGTGTCTGTCGGGCGCAGCCGGGTGCGTCGCAGGGGTGGCGTCATCGGACAGCTCCTGCGGGGTGCGGGCCGCGTTCGTCGAAGTCGATGCGGCCGTCGTGGAGGGCGATTCGCCGGGGGAAGGAGGCGGCCAGCTCGCGGTCGTGGGTGATGACGACGACCGTGGTGCCGTTGGCGTTCAGGGTGCGCAGCAGTTCGACGACGGCGGCGCCGGAGACACTGTCCAGGGCCCCGGTGGGTTCGTCGGCGAGCAGTAGTGCGGGGCGGCCGACGAGGGCGCGGGCGATGGCGACGCGCTGCTTCTCGCCACCGGAGAGCTGGTCGGGGTGGTGGCGGAGTCGGTGCCCGAGGCCCACCTCGTGCAGGGCTTCGGCGGCTCTGGTGCGCCGGAGTGAGGCGGGGACGCCGCTGTAGAGGAGGCCGGTGGCGACGTTCTCGACCGTGGTGAGCCCGGACAGCAGGAAGAACTGCTGGAAGACAAAGCCGATCCGGTGGGCGCGCAGGGCGGCCAGTTCGGGGTCGGAGAGCGCGGACAGGTCGCGTCCTTCGAAGTGCAGCTTTCCCGCAGTGGGCCGGTCGAGGGAGCCGAGCAGCGCGAGGAGGGTGGACTTGCCGGAGCCGGAGGGGCCGACGACGGCGAGGAGTTCTCCGGCTTCGACGGTGAGGTCGATGCCGTGCAGGATGCGCAGCGGCGGTGATCCCGGGTACTCCTTGGTGATGCCGGAGAGTTCCAGCACGGTTGCCCTGCGGGGTGGCTGATGGGGCATCACTTCGGGATCACCACCTGGGCGCCGGCTTGGACGTCCCCGGTGATCTGCGCCTTGGCGTCGGCGACCAGTCCCAGCTGGATCCTGACAAGCCGGGTGGTGGTGCCGCTGACGACCTGGACTCCGTAGCCGCCGCCGTCCAGCGCGAGCAGCGCGGTGACGGGGACGAGGAGCGCATCGCTGACGGTCTCGCCGACGACGGTGACGGTCACGGAGGAGGGCCCGGCCTGCTTGGCCTGCCGCTGGTGGTCCAGCGCGATGGTGACGGTGGTCTTGTCCGCGCCACCGGAGCCGTCCGAGCCGTTGTCCCCGCCGTCGCCGGAACCGCCGCGGAGCAGTGAGCGAATACGTCCGTTGATGGTGCTGCCGTCGGCCAGCTTCACCCTCACCCGGCCGTTGGGCTTGAACTGGGAGAGCTGGTTGTCGGCGGGCTGCGCGGTGGCAACCAGGTCGGTGTCGGACACGGTCATGACCGCGATGGACCCGAGGGCAGAGCCGAGCTGTGCGCCGAGCTGCTGCACCCGCACGGCCGCCTGCGGCAGCATGACGACACTGCCGAGCGTGACCGTCCCCGTCTGCTTCTCACCGAGGGACTTCTGCCAGCGCTTGACGGCGGCGACGGTGGCAGGGGTGAACTTCTGATCAGCCGCCAGGCCGAGTCCGTCGGCGTAGCCGAGCTTGATCAGGTTGCGTTTGAGCTGTTCGACGTCGGGTCCGTCACTGATTTCGGGGCCGAGGTCGCGCCACATCGGCCGGTCCCCGGTGAGCAGCACCACGGGCCGTCCGTCGACCTCGTAGAACTTCGCTCCCGCCTTGACGACGGCACCGACGGCGGGCAGGGCAGTGATGGTTCCGTGGCCGGAGGCGATTACGGGAGTCGGGGTGTCGTAGCCGAGCGCGCCGCCAACCTGGATGCCGGTGGACAGCGAGCCCTTCTGCACCGCAACGGTTCCGTGGCTGACGGACGGCTGCGGGGAGGCGGTGCCGTGGTGCTCCCAGGGGCGTATCGCGGCGAGCGCACCCGAGCCGCCGAGCGCGGCGACCAGGACGAGCGCGACGACGACCTTACGGCGCTTTTTCCGCGCGGGGGCGGGCGAGGTGCCGGCGGGGGCGGTGGTCTCAACAGTGCGGTTCATGATCACTGACCGATCGAGTAGCCGGGCATCGGGAGCTTGCCGCAGGCCGGCTGGATGGCGTCCCATTTGGCGGTGTTGAGCGAATTCGCCGGGAATTTGAGGATGCCGGTCTTGGGGTCGGGGTCAGGGATGTCCGCGTAGCCGTTCTTCCGCGCGCACGCGACAAAGGCGCGCGCCTGTTCGACGGCCTTCTCGTTGCCCTTCGGCTGGACCTGGTGGATGCCGGGGACCTTGGCGTCGCAGACCTTGCTCGACGCGTCGAAGCCATTGGCCGAGCCGGGACTGTCGGCACCGGTTCCGATGGCCGGGAAGGTGATGTTGCCGTCCTTGTCCTGCTCGACGCTGGTCTGCCCCTGCTTGTGCATGCAGTCCACCCAGGCCCGCCGGACCGCGTCGTCGTCCTGCGGCTTGCTCTTTCCCGTGCCGTCGCCTCCGGCCACGCTGGGCGCCGCGTCGCCGGAGGAGCAGCCGGTCATCATGAGCGCCGCGGTCACGGCGGTCGCCGCCAGTACGGTTCGTACAGCCTTGGTACGCATTTCGTGGTCTCCCTGCTGGATGTCGACATCGACCTCGGCATTTCTACGGACCGGCGAGTTACGCACCGGTGAGTGCGTGCCTAACCACCGGCTAACGCCCGCCGAGGCATCGTTGACCAAGGAGGGCCAGCACAGGCCGGCGCGGGGCAGGACAGCGCAGCGCAGAGCGCGGCGAGTGGAGTGGAGTGGAGCAGAATGCGAGTGCTGATCGTCGAGGACGAGGTGGACCTGGCCGCGATGCTCGCCGAGGGCCTGCGCGCCGAGGGCATGGTCTGCGAGGTCGCCCACGACGGCGCCCGCGCGCTCGAAATGACGGCCGCCGCCGAGTATGACGTCCTGGTCCTGGACCGGCACCTGCCCAAGCTGAGCGGGGATGCCGTCTGCCGGGCCCTGAACACAGCCGGCTACCCGGCCAGAATCCTGATGCTCACCGCCGCCGGTGCCCTCGCCGACCTGGTCGACGGCCTCGGTCAGGGCGCCGACGACTACCTGGCCAAACCCTTTTCGTACCTGGAACTGATCGCCCGGCTGCGCGCGCTGGGCCGCCGCTCCCCTGCCGGCAGCAGCGCCACCGTGCTGAGCAGGCTCGGCGTCAACCTGGACACCGTGCGCAGGGTCGCCGAACGCGACGGCCGGCCACTGAAGCTGACACCCAAGGAGCTCGGAGTGCTGGAACTGCTGCTGGCCGCGGACGGCGCCCCCGTCCCCACCGAGCGGCTGCGGGACAGCCTGTGGGACGCGGCGATGGACCCGGCCACCACCGCAGTCCGGGTCACCATCCACTCGCTGCGTCGCAAGCTCGGCGACCCGCCACTGATCACCAACGACCCCGGCTACGGGTACCGGCTGTGAGCCGAGCCCGGACCTGTCGCCGTCTCTCGCTGCACGCGCTGCCCCTGCGCGGCCGATTGACCCTGATGACCACGACGGTCTTCACTGTCCTGGGCAGCGGACTGCTCCTGCTGAACTGGCTGAGCGCCCGCCAACTCCTGAAGGACAACCGCCACCGCATCGATCCCGCGAGTGTGCTCGCTCCCGCCCAGACGGAGCCGAGCCCCACCGCCACCCCGCAAGGCCCCTCGATCCCCGCCGCACTCACCAGTCCCGCTCAGCGCTTCGAAGACTTTCAGCACACCGTCCTCAGCGATCTGATGCTGCGCTCCCTGCTGTTGCTCGCCGTCTTCACCGCACTCGCCGGGCTGCTCGCCTGGTGGGGCAGCAGCCGCTCACTGCACCGCCTCAGCCAGGTCACTGCTGCGGCCCGGCGGATCAGTACCGGCAGCACCCTGGACGAACGGCTCGGCCTGACCGGCCCGCACGACGAGGTCCGCGAACTCGGCGACACCTTTGACACCATGCTCGACCGCCTGGACCGCAGCTTCACCGCCCAGCGCCGCTTCACCTCCCACGCCTCGCACGAACTGCGCACCCCGCTCACCCTCCAGCGCACCGCCCTGGAGATCCCACTCGCGCAAGGCCGGGTCCCGGCCGACCTGAGACCCGCCTTCCAGCGGGCGCTGGACGCCAACGCCCGCAGTGAACACCTGATCGCGGCACTGCTGACACTGGCACGTGGCGAGAGCGCACAGCTGACGCCGCAACCGGTCGACCTGGAGGATGCCGCCAAGGACGCCTTGGCGGACCTGGCCGACGAGGTCCGGACGGCAGGCATCCGGATCACCGCCGACCCGGGGCCCGCCCCGGTCACGGGCGACCCCTCACTGCTCAGGCAGATCGCACTGAACCTGCTGGCCAACGCTGTGCGGCACAACCACCGCGACGGCACGGCGACGGTGACCACCGGCACCGTCGGCGGCCTTGCCTTCATCGAAGTCGGCAACACCGGCCCGGTATTGGACCCGGACGAAATCCCCGCCCTCTTCGAACCGTTCCAGCGCGGTCGGGAACACCGCAGCGACGGGACCGGGCTGGGACTGGCCGTGGTCCGGGCGATCACCCTGACCCACCACGGCGAGCTCACCGCCACCCCACGCCCCGGCGGCGGCCTCACTGTCCGAGTCGAACTGCCCACCACACAAATGGAACAGGTCCCGCAGAGTCCGGCCTCTGAGAATCCAACGTTTCGGAACATCTGATCTCCGCCGGTACAAGGCGCGCGCTGTATCCCGAGTCGCTGACCAGAAAAGTCACTCCCAGTGTTCCGCGTCGAGAGTATTCGGCGGTATCGAGTATTGCTCGCCACCAGCAGGCACCGCATGGCCCCGTCGGCCGCTCATGGGGACGGACGCCGGGTGGCCATCTGCTGCTGGAACGTCGCGCAGGTGAGAATGTCTGCTTTGCTGCAGGCCCGCCGCCGCTGCCATCCGACCCTGGCCCCGGGCCAGGCACGGGCGATGCGTGTCAATCACGAGTACGGCCGCGGCGGCGCGCTGGCCTACCTGGCCGCCTACGACGTCCACCGCGCGAAGGTCCTCGGGCGCTGTGAGTCAAAGACCGGCATCATCCCCTTCATGGCCCTGGTCACCCAGGTGATGGCCGCAGAGCCCTACGCCAGCGCGAAACGCGTCTTCTGGATCGTCGCAACGGCTCCTCCCACTGTGAGAAGAAGGCCACCGACCGCCTGACCACGGCGTTTCCGAACGCCGTCATGGTCCACATCCCGTGCACGCCTCCTGGATGAACCAGATCGAGATCCTCTTCTCCATTGTCCAGCGCAAGGTCGTCCAACCCAACGACTTCACGGACCTGACCCGGGTCCGGGACCGGCTCCGAGCATTCGAGGACCGCTACAACGCCACAGCACAGTCGTTCCAGTGGAAGTTCACCACCACCGACCCGGACGATCTGCTGGCCCGGCTCGACCGACACACACCCGCCGACCGACAAGAAGAACCCTCCGCCTCGCCGCTTACCTGGTCAACCATCGAAGGAGCCGACCACTAAGCTTGTATTTAAAGGGTCTATCAGGAATCAGGTGTGGTTCGTCTGTTTGGCCTACAGGTTCTTCGGTGGGCTGATCGGCCTACGCTCGGGTGGCGGTGAGGCGGCCGT
>NZ_JBEXPH010000171.1:0-17222 GCF_040611955.1 Streptomyces sp. NPDC006510
CCGGCCGCCCCGTCCCCGCGCGGCGCGCCGCGCCCGTCAGCCCGCCGGACCGGCTCGCAGCCGGACCGCCCACGGGTGCCCGGCGCCCTGGGCCAGGGTGATGGTCTCGGTCAGCCAGGCGCGCTGATCCGCGGTGAGGAACGGCAGCACCTCCGTGAAGTCCTGCTCGTCCTTGGGGCGCGGGGACCCGGCCTTGTAAAGGAGCTGCACTTCGGGGCAGAGATACGGAACGCCGTCCCCGGAGACGCGGCCGAGCCGGTCGAGCGGCAGGCGGATGCGGGGGTCGCGGCGGAAGAGCCAGTCGTCGCCCTCCGTGTCGTCGAGCATGAGCTGGATGCGCCAGGACTCGTCGGGTCCCGGGCGGCACCAGATGTCGTGCACGTACGGTGGCAGGACCTCGCCGGGGAGCCAGCGGCGCAGGGTGCCGGGCGGGTCCGCGGCCCACCACTCCCAGCCCGTCAGGAGTTGCTGGACGGCGAGCTGGTCGCGGCGGAGCAGGAGTACGTCGATGTCGGCGTGGTCCCGGAAGGCGTGGCCCACGGCGAGTTCGACCGCGTGTCCCCCGGCGATCCACCAGGGGACACGCAGCGGCGCGAAGAGGCGGGCGGCCTCGTCCGGCGGGGGCGGATCCCAGGGGCCCCACGGGGTTTGCGTACGCATGGCCGTCGGCCCCTTTCCCGTCCGTTTCCGTCCGCCTCCGTCTGCTTCCCTCTCCGGTACCGCCCGCCGTGGGGTCAGTCCGCCCTCAGCAGATGCCGGTAGCTGTCCGGATGCTCCCTCAGGAAGGTGGCCAGGCTCGTCGCCGGATGTCCGGTGAGGTCCGGCACGGCGTCCGAGACCGTGGCCATCTCACCGGTGGCGATGGCCTCGTACGAGGTCACCCAGCCGGCCACCTCCCAGTCCTCGGCACCGTGCCGCGCCCGGGAGGCATAGGCCTCCTCGCGGGTCTCCGGTACGTAGGTGACGGTCCGTCCGGTGACCCTGCTGAGCTCCTCGGCCGCTTCGGCGAGGGTGAACGCCTCGGGGCCCGTGAGGTCGTAGGTGATCCCGTCGTAGCGGGTGTCGGCGCTCTCGGTGTCGGCCAGCAGGACGGCGACCGCGACGTCCGCGATGTCGTCGTGCGCCACCGCCGCCACCCGGCCGTCCCCGGCGGGGCCGCGCAGCACCCCGTCGGTGCCGGTCATGGCCGGGATCCCGGCGAGGTAAAGGCTGTCGCGCAGAAAGGTGTAGCGGACATCGGCGGCCCGGATGTGCGCCTCGGTGTGCCAGTGGTCCCGGGCGAAGGTGAACGTGGCGTCCGGCGCCGCGCCCAGGAAGGAGACGTACACGATGCGTTCGACGCCCACGGCGACCGCCGCGTCCACGGCCGTCGTGTGCTCGCGCACCCGGTCCGGGCCCTCGTGCGCCGACACCATGAACAGCGTGTGCGCCCCGGCCAGGGCGCGGCGCATGGCCTCCCCGTCGCCGTACGGGGCGGGCGGCGCGGCAACGGCGCCGGGCAGTTCGGGCAGCCGGGACGGGTCGCGCCCGAGCAGCCGCACGGGCACGCCGGCGCGCGCCAGGCGCTGTGCGACACGGCCGCCGACGGCTCCGCTCGCGCCGGTGACGGCGACGATGGGGGCGCCCGGGTTCTCCGGACCGGTGGTGGGTGGGTTGTTCATGCGGGGTCGCCTTCCTTGCGCGGCCAGGGGCGGACCTCCACGACCGCGTCCACCGGGACGGGGCCGTAGATGTGCGGGAACTCCTCGCCGCCGGGCGTGACGGACTCGTACCGTACGGGCACCGGGAGCCGGTCGGGATCGATGACGAGGACCACGAGTTCCTGGTCACCGGTCCCGGCCCCGCTCCCGGCGCCGTACAGCATCTCGGCCACGCCGGGTAGCTGGTGCGGCAGCGAGCAGTGGATGAAGCCCTCTTCGTGCAGGGTGCGGCCGCGGGTGGACATCTCATACGTCCCGATCCCGCGGGCCGCCTCCCACAGGGGGCCTTCGGTGAGGTGCAGCAGCAGTTCGGCCATGGGCCAAAACTAGCCGCGTCGACGCGCCCTCCGGGCCATCAGCGCGGCCGCCGATCCGGCCACGAGCAGCGCGGCGGCGATTCCGCCGAGAATCCATTCACCGCCGCGCGCACCCGTGTGCGGGAGCTCCCCTCCGGGATCGGGCTTGGGCTGCCAGTCGCTGGGCTCATCGGGCTTGTGCGGCAAGGTGTGGGTCGGCGTGGGCTTCGGCCCCGGCGTGTGGGTGGGGGTGTGCGTCGGGCCCGGCGTGTGAGTGGGCGTGTCCGTCGGAGTCGGAGTCGGAGTGTCCGTCGGAGTCGGGGTCGGGGTCGGCTCCTCGCCGCAGGTCGGCAGATCGCCGTCGAAGGGATAGGCGTGCAGCTCCTGGCCGCCCGACTCGCCCGCCGAGGTGTGGGTCAGTGAACCGGCGGTGTAGAAACGGCCGTTGGTGCCGCTCATGTCCAGGGTGGCCGTACTCGACTGCCGGCCGATCAGCACGCTGCCCTGGAACTGACCGGTGCCGTGCAGGCCGACCGCGGTGGCGTCCGGGAAGTTCCACAACAGGCGCTCGCGGAGACCGTCCTGGGGCAGCGAGCCCATGAACGTGTTGATGTCGCGGGTGCTGCCGTAGACGTTGACGAGCACGGTCGCCCCGGCCGGAACCGCGTTGAACGTGATGCCCTGCTGACCGCCCTGGGTGGTGGCCACATCGGCGTCGAGGGCGAAGACCTGGAGGGCCGAGGTGCCGTCACCGGTGAAGACGGTCTCGGAACCGGTGTTCACCACGGTGCCCGTGGCGGGGCGGCGGTGGTCCTGGTTGTCGTCGTACGCGTAGCAGTGGCTGGCCTCGGTCAACTGGTCGCGCAGCGCCGTGTACGGGTCCGTGGCGGCCGGGTCGTGGACCGGAGCCGGGATCACGGTTCCGCTCACCGTTTCGGCGTACTTCACCACACCGTGGTTCGTACCCTCCTCGGCGAGCAGCCGCTGTCCGGTCGCGACGGTCAGCGGCCCGCCCACGGTCAGGTAGTCGGAGCCGTCGGGGGGCGGCACCCGTGAGCCCACGCCGGCCACGCCGACGTTGTAGACCTGCGAGGCGCCTGCGCGCTTGTTCATGTCGAACTGCCCGAGGGTGACGATTTTCCCCTCGGCCTCGGCGGCGGCCTCCCGGACCAGGAAGTCGCCGCCGACGAAGATGTTGATGTTGCTGTCATGGTGGGTGACCGGCCCATTGTTCGGATCGAGCCAGCCCGACGGGCAGTCGCTGCCCAGACACGGGCCGAGCCCGCCGGGCAGCGGGTCGGCGAGAGCGATGGACGCCATCGCGCCCACCATGGCCGCGGCTGCCGCCGTGACCACCGCCGCCCGGATACTTTTGCCGCGCCTACGCGCATATGTCGCCATACAGGGCAATATGCAGCTTTACCTACCAAACCACACGAATGCCACGCCCGGTTCGGGCCTGATGCACCCATATACGCGGGCCCCGGCCAGGCACGCCCCGTGCGAGCGAGCACGCGTCGGGCTCGTCCCCGACGGTGCGTCAGGCCGAGCCCGTCAGCAGTTCGGCCTCCACGCGCGGGTCCAGGCCGACCGCGGGGCGGTCCGGTCGTTGCGGGGCCACCCCGCCCAGACCCTCCAGCCACTTCCAGGTGTCGGCGACCGTCTCCTCGACCGGGCGGCAGCGCAGACCGGTCGCGTACGCCTTGCCGACGTCGCCCAGGTGGATCGCGTCGTACAGCTCGCCCGGCGGGAGCCAGACCGGCAGATCGCTCCACGGCTCCACGCCCGCCGCGAGGATCTTCTCCGCGGGCGTCCAGCGCAGTACCGCGTCGGAGCCGGTGGCACGTACACAGGCGTCGAGCAGTTGCCCCATGGTTGCGTGGCCCGAGCGGCTGACCAGGTTGTACGGCCCGTGCAGACCGCTGCGGGTGGCGTCCAGCAGCCAGTTCGCGAGGTCGCGGGCATCGATGTACTGGAGCATCAGGTCCGGTGTGCCCGGGGCCAGTACGGGCCCGCCGCGGGCGATCCGCAGCAGCCACCAGGGCAGTCTGCCGATGTTCTCCCAGGGGCCCAGGATCAGTCCCGCGCGGGCGAGGAGGGCCCGGTCGCCGAAGGCGTCGAGCGCGGCCAGTTCGCCGCCGCGTTTGGCCAGGGGGTACGAGACGTCCCCGCCCGCGTCGGGCGAGGCACCGGACACCAACGGGCCCTCCTCCGGCAGACCGGCCGGGGCCGGGTGGTCGTACACCGAGCGGCTGGAGACGTATGCGTACCGGGCGGCCCGGCCGGCCAGCAGACGGGCCGCGTCCCGTACGGCCGAGGGGGCGCCGCTCCAGGTGTCGACCACCAGGTCCCAGTCGTACCCGCCGCCGAGGCCGTCGCCGGCCCCGGCCAGGGCGGCGAGGCCGTCCTCGGTGGTGCGGTCGCCGAGGAGCTCCGTCACGCCCGGCGGGGGTGCGTGCCGGCCGCGGTGGAACACCGTGACGTCCCAGCCGCGTGCCAACGCCGCCTCGGTGACGGCGCGCCCCACGAATTCCGTACCACCCAGCATCAGAAGCCTCATGGGACCGACTCTGCCCGCCGGACGGCCCGGTGGGAACCGGTCCTCGCTCTCGGCGGAATCGCGGAACCGGGAAGCGGTTCTTCACGGTGTGCGGGCGAGCGGGCTGCGGTTGCGCAACAGCCACTGGTGGTACCCGGCCACGCGCCGGGCCGCCTCCCGGTAGGCCGCCTCCAACTCCCCGTACGCCGTCGTCATGTCGACGCCCGGCCGGGACACCAGCAGCAGCCGTACGGCGAGGGGGTCGTCGCGCAGCGGGCGGATCGCCATGTCGTCGCGCGGCCCGGAGGTGGGCTGGCAGGGAGCGACCGCCTCACCGAGCACGACGAGGGACGCGGTGGTGAGGTAGTCGCCGTGCAGGACGGTCGGCGCGAGGCCGGCCTCGTCGAAGACCCGGCGCAGCCCGTCCCATTCGCCGTCCACCGTGGGATCGACCATCCACCGGTCGGCGGCCAGATCGACGAGGTCGACCACGGGCCGGTCGGCGGCCGGGTGGTCCCTGGCCATGGAGATGAACTGCGGTTCGCGGTCCAGGAGTACACGCTGTTCCAGACCGTCGGGAACGGCCAGCGGACAGCCCTCGACCTCGTGCACGAAGGCGACGTCGAGCCCGCCCGTCCCGACGTCACGCAGGAGCGCGCGGGCCGATACGTCGACCCGCAACGAGATGTCCGTGTCGGGCAGCCGGAGCCGCAGCCGGCGCAGCCAGCCGCCGATGACCCGGCTCGCGGTGCAGCCGATGCGCAGCCGCGGCCCGGAGGCCCGGACCGCGTCGGCCTCCGCCTTCGCGTTGCTGACCAGGGCGGTCATTCCGTCGACCAGGGGGCGGGCCCGGCTGAGGACGGCGCGGCCGAGCAACGTCGGGCGGCAGCCGGTCCGTTCACGGCAGAACAGCTCGGCGCCCAGGGTGTTCTCGATCCGGCGCAGCTGGGTGGTCAGTGAGGGCTGGCTCACGCCCAGTCTGCGGGCGGCTTGGTGCAGGCTGCCCGTGTCCGCGATGGCGCACAGCGCCCTGAGGTGTCGCACCTCAAGCTCCATACGGTCGAGCGTAGGGCGGCGGACGACTGTCGCACCAGACTCCCCAATCGCCTCAAAGTCCGTTAATTCACCTGGAGTTGGCTGACCCTTCGGCCTGGGTACGGGAGTTGGCGATAGCCCGGTGCTATCGCCGGTTGACATCATCCGCCACGGCTCGTGCTCCCCGACACTCTCTCCGTACCGCACCCGTCCGAGTCCGATCATCGGACGGGTTCATCGGACCGGTAACCGGTAGGAGACCCCCCATGAGACACCCCAGGACCGTCATGTCGGCCGTGGTCGGCCTCGGCTTCGGCCTCGCGGCCGCGCTGGGCACGGCACCCGCCATCGCCGCCTCCTCGACCCCCGCCGCAGCACCCGCCACCACCGCGTCGGAGGCCCGCGCGGGCTACACCGCCTACGCCGGGTCGCACGAGAACGCCGCCGCGAACAAGGCGTTCTTCGAGGCGGTCGCCAAGTCCGTGGCGAAGAAGCGGGCGGCGAACCCCGGCGCCCAGTCGGTCACCGTCGTCTACAGCGCCGCCAACGCGCCGAGCTTCCGCACCCAGATAGCCAACAGCGCGCAGATCTGGAACAGCTCCGTCTCCACCGTCCGGCTGCAGGAAGGCTCGAACGCCGACTTCACCTACTACGAGGGCAATGACTCCAGGGGCTCGTACGCGAGCACCGACGGGCACGGCAACGGGTACATCTTCCTGGACTACGCGCAGAACCAGCAGTACGACTCGACCCGCGTCACCACGCACGAGACCGGGCATGTGCTCGGCCTTCCGGACCACTACTCCGGTCCGTGCAGCGAGTTGATGTCGGGCGGCGGCCCCGGCCCGTCCTGCACCAACCCGTATCCCGACTCGAACGAGCGCAGCCAGGTCAACTACCTGTGGCAGTTCGGCTTCGCGGCCGGACTCGCGCGCAGCGCCTCCTGACCACGGTCCGGACGCGCCACACCCTGGGGGCCACCTCGTAGGACGGGGTGGCCCCTCCGCCCGGCCCACCGGGCTTCGGGTTCGACGTGCCGGGGTCAGGCGCAGTCCGACGAGCCACTGGAGCGCGGCGAGCGCGAGCAGCACGGCCAGGGGCAGCGCCCAGCCGCCGGTGGCCGTGCGCAGCAGCCCGATGCCCAAAAGGCCCACGGAGGCGAGGAGACAGCCGGTGCTCGGGGCGAACGTCGACAGCGCGGCGGTCTCTGCGCGCTCCGGCCGCTCGCCCCGATGATGGCCAGGACCAGCGGAAACGCCCCAGTCCGAAGCCGGTCAGCACGGCCCGGAGGACGGGCAGGGCCAACGGGGCGCAGAGCAGGCCGAGACAGCCGGCCATCAGCGCGGCGCCGACCATGACGAACGCCAGGCGCAGCCGCGCCGCCGTCCTGGTGAGCGGCATCAGGGCGAACGTCGAGGGGACCCCCACGATCAGGCTGAGCCCACGGACCGGGCTGAGCCCATGAATCAGGCGTGCTCCAGCGGGAAGGCGCCCCGGTGGCCCGTACCGGCTCCCTGTTCCGGGCGGGGCTCGAACTCGCGGCAGCTCCAGATCTCCTGGACGAATCCGGTGCGCCGGTCCCACAGGTCCCGGACATCGCCCTCACCGGCCGCCCCGCGATAGGCGTCCTTGGCGCCCCGGAAGCAGGCGAGGCCGCCGGACAGTCCGCGTCCTGCGGCCGGGGCCGGGAAGTAGTCCGAGAAGGCACAGGCGATGCAGGTCTGGAGACGTACGCCGGGCGGCAGGGCGCGCTGGATCGTGGCGAGGGCGGAAGCGAAGTTGCTCTCGGCGCGATGGGACGCGTAGGCCGCACCGCCGAACTGGAGCTCCAGCCCGAGGTGCGAATCGGGGCGGCGCAGCGACAACAGGCAGCTGAGCGTGGCCTGATGGACGGCTCCGTCCCAGATGACCGGGAGCGGCAGGTCCCACTCCAGGACGCAGTCGCTCAGCGCGCCGTCCACCAGGACGAACCGGTCGTCGGCCGGTGGTGTGCCGACGGCCGGGGTGAGGCCGTCGAAGCTCACACCCTCGAAGTCGATCCCCCTTGTCCGGAGGCGTAGTTGCTGTCCGTCGGTGGTGAGGACAACGGCGTCGGAACCCTGTCGGTCCCGGTACCACCCTGCCCATGACTCATCTGTCATGGGCACGGACTGTAGCCCGTGCCCATGACAGTCGCCCTGTCGCCCTCCGTTTCCCGTCATGGGCCTTGTGACCTCGGCACCTTGTTCCGTTCTCCCTTCTCCGCCGCCTTCACCGCGTGCCGCGTTCCGTTCTCCCTTCTCCGCCGCCTTCGCGGCCGCATTCGCCGCTTACCGCTCCCACCTCCTCTCCGCTGTCAGTGCGTCCGGCGGGTGACGAACTCGGCCAGGGCCAGCAGATCGCCCGCCTGGGCCAGGTCGGGTACCGCGCGGGACAGATGGTGGACCGCGCGGGCCATCCGGTCCGCCGCGGCGATCTGCGCCCACTCCCGGCCGCCGGCCCGGTCGACGGCGTCGCCGGCGCGGCTCACCTCGCCGGGTGTGTTCATCGATCCCCGGTAGAGCATGGCGAGTTCGGCCGCCGCCGGGGTGCCGGAGGTCAGCGCGGCGACGACGGGCAGGGACTTCTTGTGGGCGACGAGATCCGCCCCGACCGGCTTCCCGGTCCGTGCCGGGTCCCCCCAGATGCCGATCAGGTCGTCGATGAGCTGGAAGGCAAGGCCCGACTCCCGGCCGAATCCGTCCATCGCGCGGACCGCCCGCTCCTCCGCGCCCGCGTACAGCGCCCCCAGGGCGCAGGCGCAGCCGAGCAGGGCTCCGGTCTTGGCGGTGGCCATGGTCAGGCACTCGTCCAGCGTGACCTCGTCGGGGCCCCGGTCCTCGAAGTCGCAGTCGGCCTGCTGGCCCGCGCACAGCTCGATGACGCAGGTCGACAGCCGGGCCGAGGCGTGGGCCGGGGCCGCGTCCTCGGCGAGCAGCCGCTGGGCGAGGGCGAGCATGGCGTCGCCCGCGATGACCGCGTCGGGGATGCCGAAGACCGCCCAGGCCGTGGGCCGGTGCCGACGGGTCCGGTCCTCGTCGATGACATCGTCGTGCAGCAGGGTGAAGTTGTGGACCAGCTCCACAGCGACGGCTGCCCGTACCGCCTGTTCCGGATCGCCGCCCAGCGCGCGGGCGGCGGCGAGGACCAGCGCGGGCCTGATCGCCTTGCCCGCCGGCCCCGAGGACGGGGTGCCGTCGGCCTCCTGCCAGCCGAAGTGGTACATCGCGACGCGGCGGATCGACCCGGGCAGGGATTCGACGGCGGCGCGCAGTTGGGGATCGACGAGGGCCCGGGTCTGTTCCAGGAGGACCTCGGCCTCCTGGCCCTGCGTCGCGACGACGGGCGGGGCGTTGCCGCCCTGCGTCGCGAGGGCGGCCGGGGCGTTGTCGCCCGGGGCGCGGGGTGTGGGTGGTTGGGGTACGTGGTGGGTCTTCACTGGGGCGTCCTCCCGAGGCCGCCCCGGGCACGGCTGCCCGGTGGCGGAGGTTGACGGGGCCCGGACATCGTCGTCCGGGCCCCCGAAGGGCTACCGCCAGCGGCTGACCTCGACGTTCTCCAGTACGCCCAGGGCGTCCGGTACGAGGATGGCCGCGGAGTAGTAGGCCGTCACCAGGTAGGAGATGATCGCCTGCTCGTCGATCCCCATGAAGCGGACCGAGAGGCTGGGCTCGATCTCGTCGGGGATGCCGGTCTGCTGGAGTCCGATGACGCCCTGCTCGGCCTCACCCGTCCTCATGCAGATGATCGACGTGGTCCGGGCCTCGGTGATCGGGATCTTGTTGGACGGGAAGATCGGTACGCCCCGCCAGGCCGGCACATGGTGTCCGCCGATGTCGACGCTCTCCGGCACCAGACCGCGCTTGTTGCACTCGCGGCCGAATGCGGCGATGGCCCTCGGGTGGGCGAGGAAGAGCTTCGATCCGCGGCGGCGCGAGAGCAGTTCGTCCATGTCGTCGGGGGTGGGCACACCGTCGTGCGGCTGGATGCGCTGCCCGTAGTCGCAGTTGTTGAGCAGCCCGAACTCGCGGTTGTTGATCAGCTCGTGCTCCTGGCGCTCACGCAGCGCCTCGACCGTGAGCCGCAACTGCTGCTCGGTCTGGTTCATCGGCTGGTTGTAGAGGTCGGCGACCCGGCTGTGGACCTTCAGCACGGTCTGCGCGACGCTCAGTTCGTACTCGCGCGGCGCCGCGTCGTAGTCGACGTATGTGTGCGGGACGACGGCTTCGCCGACGTGGCCGGCGGAGAGGTCGATCTCCGCCTCGCCGTACTTGTTGGTGCGCTGGTGCGGGATGCTGAGCAGTCCGGCCAGGTGGTCGCGGAGCGAGTCCGCGCGCTCGGCGAGGTTCAGCACGTCCGCCCGGCTCAGTGCCAGCACCGTGCACGCGGTGACGGCGCGGGCCGTGTACTTCCACACGGCGTCGCCGTCGACCAGGGCCTGGTCCCCGAAGTAGGCCCCGTCGGCGTGGACCCCGAGCACCGTCTCGTCCCCGTACGGGCCGGTGCCGATCTTCTCGACCTTGCCGTGTGCCAGCAGATAGACGCTGTCCGCCGCGTCCCCCGACGCGGCCAGCACCTGTCCGGCGGCGATCTCGCGCTGCTCGCAGCGCCGGGCGAGCTCGCTCAGCACCTCCTCGTCGCCGAAGCCCCGCAGGGCGGGGAGCTCTCCGAGCTCGGCGGGGATGACCGCGACGCGGTCACCGGTCTGCACAAAGGTCACCCTGCCGTCCCCGACCGAGTAGCTCAGCCTGCGGTTCACCCGGTAGGTACCACCCTGCACCTGCACCCATGGCAGCATCTTCAGCAGCCACCGAGAGGTGATCTCCTGCATCTGCGGGGCGGACTTGGTGGTCGTCGCGAGGTTCCGCGCCGCTGCCGTCCCCAGACTCTGCTGCGGCGGCACCGACGCGTTCTGAACCTCTTCACCAACGGACATCTGACGTCCTCTCGATCTCGGCTGACCTGCGAGAAGAAGCCTTCAGCACGGAGAGCGGTCGCGCCATTACACAAAAGAGTGTGACTAATCGGCTTTGGGCTGGGCACAACGCTCAGCAATGTCCGCGGGGCGCTTTAATTTGCATCCTCGATGCAACTTATCTACGGTGACTGTCATGCGGCTGACGAGATTCACCGACGTGGCGCTGCGCGTACTGATGCGCCTCGCCGTCGCGGAGAACGAGGAACCGCCGACCACCCGGGAGGTGGCGGCCACCATGCAGGTGCCGTACACCCACACCGCGAAGGTCGTCGCCAGGCTCCAGCACCTCGGCCTCATCGAGGCGCGACGGGGCCGCGGCGGCGGACTCAGCCTCACCGGAGCGGGTCGCTCCGCCTCGATCGGCGGACTCGTCCGGGAGCTGGAGGGACCCGGCGACGTGGTCGAGTGCGAGGGCAGCACCCCCTGCCCCCTGCGCGCGGCCTGCCGGCTGCGCAGCGCCCTGCGCGGCGCGGAGGAGGCCTTCTACGCCTCGCTCGACCCGCTCACCGTCACCGAACTCGTCGCGTCCCCCACCGGACCGCTGCTGATCGGCATCAGCAGCGGCCGCCCGGACACCGGCTGAGCCACCGCACACCGCGCCACGGGCCCACCGCCCGGTTCCGCACAGCCCGATTTCACGCTGTCGGGTTTCACACTGCCCAAAAATACGAATCTCAAATACCAATTAAAATGCGAGGAGTCCCAATGCTCTCCGAGACGTCGACCGCCACCGTCCGCGCCACCCTGCCCGCCGTGGGCGCGGCCGTCGGGGACATCGCCGATCTCTTCTACCGCAAGCTCTTCGACGCCCACCCGGAGCTGCTCCGCGACCTCTTCAACCGCGGCAACCAGGCGTCCGGCGCGCAGCGGCAGGCCCTCGCGGGCTCCATCGCCGCCTTCGCGACCCAGCTGATCGAGCACCCGGACACCCGCCCCGACGTGATGCTCAACCGGATCGCCCACAAGCACGCCTCGCTCGGCATCACCGCCGCCCAGTACGACATCGTGCACACCCATCTGTTCGCCGCCATCGCCGAGGTGCTAGGCGACGCGGTCACCCCCGAGGTCGCCGCCGCCTGGGACGAGGTCTACTGGCTGATGGCCGGCGCCCTGATCTCGATCGAGGAACGGCTGTACGCACAGCAGGGCGTCGTCGCCGGCGATGTGTGGCGCGAGTGGGAGGTGGCCGCCCGGATCGAGGAGACGGCGGACGTCGCCACCTTCCAGCTGCGCCCGGCCGACGGAGCGCCCGCGCCCGCCTTCCGGCCCGGCCAGTACGTCTCCGTACAGGTGGAACTCCCCGACGGGGCCCGCCAGATACGCCAGTACAGCCTCTCCAGCGCGCCCGGCTCGCGGCTCCGTTCGATCACCGTCAAGCGGGTGCACGGCGGCGGCGCGCCCGACGGCGAGGTCTCCCGCCATCTGCACGCCGAGGTGGACGCCGGTGACCTGCTGCGCGTCTCCGCCCCGTACGGCGACCTCGTCCTCGACTCCGCCGACGCACCGCTCCTGCTCGCCTCCGCGGGCATCGGCTGCACCCCGATGCTCTCGATGCTGGAGCATCTCGCGACGACCGGCCACCGCGCCCCGGTCACCGTCGTGCACGGCGACCGCTCCCCCGCCACCCACGCACTGCGCACCGACCACGCCCTGCTCACCGGCAAACTCCCCGACGCCGCCGCCCACTTCTGGTACGAGGACCCCGAGCCGGGCCACCCCGCCGACCGCACCGGCCAGGTCGATCTGAGCGGTCTCGCCGTCGCCCCCGGCACCCACGCCTACCTCTGCGGCCCGCTGCCCTTCATGCGCGCCGTACGCACCCAATTGCTGGCCAAGGGCGTCCCGGCGACCGACATCCACTACGAGGTGTTCGGCCCCGACATGTGGCTGGGACAGGACTGAATCCGGCCCACTGCTCACGGAATTGACCGGTTCGGATCGCACACGGCCCGAACAACCACCGAAGACATGGCCCGGAGAACGACATTCCGGTACAAGCGGATCAAGGCTCGTTCCCCCCACCCACGAAGGAGACGGCCATGTCCTCACCCATGTCCGCGAGCAGGTTTCTGGAAGTCCTGATGAACGAGGGGCTCACCGTCGTCCAGGTCGGCGACTGGCGCACCCACAACCGCAACCACAAGGGCCCCTGGGGCCCGGTCAACGGCGTGATGATCCACCACACGGTCACCAAGGGCACCGAGTCCACCGTGCGCATCTGCCGTGACGGCTACCCGGATCTGCCCGGCCCGCTCTGCCACGGCGTGATCGCCAAGGACGGGCAGGTCCACCTGGTCGGCTACGGCCGCGCCAACCACGCCGGGCTCGGCGACGACGACGTACTGCGCGCCGTCGTCGCCGAGAAACGCCTCCCGGGCGACAACGAGGCCAATACCGACGGGAACCAGTACTTCTACGGCTTCGAGTGCGAGAACCTCGGCGACGGCAAGGACCCCTGGCCCGCCGTCCAGCTGGAAGCCATCGAAAAGGCCGCCGCCGCGATCTGCCGTCACCACGGCTGGAACTCCCGCTCGGTGATCGGCCACAAGGAATGGCAGCCGGGCAAAGTCGACCCGCGCGGCTTCACGATGGACGAGATGCGGACCCGGATCCACGAGCGCCTCAAGTGACCGGCAGCTCCCCGGTCCGGTGACAATGGCCCCATGCCCTCCAGAGCGCTCGACCTCTCCCGGCTGCAGCCGGTGCTCCCCTCACCCCTGCAGCCGGTCGAGGACGAGCGCTTCGCGCGCCACGGCGTACGGCTGCTGCTCAAGCGCGACGATCTGATCCACCCCGAGCTGCCGGGCAACAAGTGGCGCAAGCTCTCCCTCAATCTGCGGGCCGCCGCCGGGCGCACCGTACTGACCTTCGGTGGCGCGTACTCCAACCATCTGCGGGCCACCGCCGCCGCCGGGCGGCTGCTCGGCTTCCCCACCATCGGGGTGGTACGCGGTGACGAACTGGCCGGCCGCCCGCTGAACCCCTCGCTCGCCCGGTGCGCGGCCGACGGGATGACCCTGCACTTCATGGACCGCGCGACGTACCGCGCGAAGGGCGATCCAGAGGTCCTGGCGGGGCTCCTGAGCGCCTACGGGGAGTGCTGCGTCATCCCGGAGGGCGGCAGCAACGCCCTGGCCGCACAGGGCTGTACGGAGCTGGGGCGCGAGCTGCGCGGCCGGGCCGATGCGGTCGCGGTGGCCTGCGGCACCGGGGGAACCCTTGCCGGTCTCGCCGCCGGCCTCGCGCCGGAGCAGCGCGCCCTCGGCATCCCGGTGCTGCGCGGCGGCTTCCTCGGGGACGCGGTCCGCGAACTCCAGACGGAGGCGTTCGGCGGCCCGGCCGGGTCGTGGTCCCTGGACGAGCGCTTCCACTTCGGCGGCTACGCCCGTACCACCCCGGCGCTGCACGCCTTCGCCGACGACTTCGAGCAGCGGCACGGCCTGCCCGTCGAACGGCTCTACGTCGCCAAGCTGCTGTACGCGCTCACCGAACTGACCGAGGAGGGCGCGTTCCCTCCGGGAACCGCGCTCGCGGCGGTGGTCACCGGCAGCCCTCAGGGGGCGTCCGAATCCTCCCGGTAGGCCGCCGCCTCCTCCAGGTCGAGCCGTCTGAGCAGCGTCCGCAGCATCTCGTCGTCGATCCGCCGCTCGTCCCGCAGCCGGACGAAGACCTCGCGCTCGGCGTCGATCATTTCCCTGGCCAGTCGCCGGTAGGTGTCGTCCGCCGACTCCCCGGTCACCGGATTGGCCGCGCCCAGCCGCTCCCACACGGCGTTGCGGCGGCGTTCCAGGACGGTGCGCAGCCGGTCGGCGAGGGGGCCCGGCAGACAGTTGCGCCGGTCGGCGAGCAGCTCCTCCAGCCGCGCCTCGGCGGCCGCGGAGGCCTCGCTCTGGGCCTGCGCCTCGGCCAGCGTCTCGGCCTTCGCGTCGCGCCCCGGGAGCTTCAGGACCCGTACCAGCAGCGGCAGGCTGAGCCCCTGGACGACCAGGGTGCCGATGACCGTGGTGAACGTCAGGAAGAGCACCAGGTTGCGGGCCGGGAAGGGACTCCCGTCGGACGTGACGAACGGGATCGAGAAGGCGATGGCGAGCGAGACGACACCGCGCATCCCGGCCCAGCCGACGATCAACGGCGCCGTCCAGTCCGTGTCGGGCTCGCGTTCCCTGATCCGTCTCGACAGCCACCGGGGCAGATACGTCGCCGGATAGACCCAGACGAAGCGGACCACGACGACGGCGAGGAAGACGAGCACCGCGTACCGGACGGCGTCGCCCACCGCGTACGAGCCGAGCCCCTTCAGTACGAAGGGCAGCTGGAGCCCGATCAGCGCGAAGACCGTGGACTCCAGGACGAACGCGACCATCTTCCAGACGGCCGCCTCCTGGAGCCGGGTCGCGAAGTCGACCTGCCAGGACCGGTGGCCCAGGTAGAGCGCCACCACGACCACGGCGAGCACCCCGGAGGCGTGTACGCGTTCTGCCGCCGCGTACGCCACGAAGGGGATCAGCAGCGACAGCGTGTTCTGCAGCAGCGCTTCCCTGAGGTGGGTGCGGAGCCAGTGCAGCGGCACCATCAGCGCCAGGCCGACCGCGACACCGCCGACCGCGGCCAGGAAGAACTCGCCGATCCCCGCGCCCCAGCTCATGCCCTCGCCGACGGCGGCGGCGAGGGCCACCTTGTAGGCGGTGATCGCCGTGGCGTCGTTCACCAGGGACTCGCCCTGCAGGACGGTGGTGACCCGGCCGGGCAGCCCGACCCGGCGCGCGATCGCGGCGGCCGTGACCGCGTCCGGCGGGGCGACGACCGCGCCGAGCACCAGCGCGGCGGTGAGCGGCAGGTCGGGCACGAGGCGGTACGCCAGCCAGCCGACCGCGACGGTCGCGAACAGGACGTAACCGACCGAGAGCAGCGCGACCGGCCGGAGATTGGCCCGCAGATCGAGGTACGAGCTGTCGACGGCCGCCGTGTAGAGCAACGGCGGCAGCAGCAGCGGCAGCACGATGTGCGCGTCCAGGGTGTAGGTGGGCACCCCGGGCAGATAGGAGGCGATCAGGCCCGCCGCGACCAGCAGCAGAGGGGCCGGCACGGGGGTCCGGCGGGCCGCGCCCGCGACCGCCGCACTGGCCGCGACCAGCGCCACCAGCGGCAATGCGTCCATTTCACGGTCCTCGCATCCGCACTTCACGGTCCACACATCCGTCGTAACCTGACAATCATGAGTGACTGCCCTCACGTCTCCGTACTGCCGCGCCCCGAACCGGCCCCGCTCAGTGAGACCTGTCCGGGCTGCCTCGCGGCGGGCACCCACCCCGTGCAGCTCCGGCTCTGCCTGACCTGCGGCCACGTCGGCTGCTGCGATTCGTCACCCCTCCAGCACGCCACGGCACACTTCAAGGAGACCGGTCATCCGGTGATGCGGAGCTTCGAGCCGGGCGAGAGCTGGCGCTGGTGCTTCGAGGACGGTTCGATCGTCTGACGCCTGGGTACGTCAAACCGGCGCCGGTTGTTCGCAATTGACCGCCGCAGACCTCTACCCACCGTGTGTGCTCATGGGCTTACCATGAGTGACAGCCATGGGCTGAGGCTCTGGCGACACGGCATCATGGGTCGCGATAGCGTCGCGGACCAGAACCGAAGACGTACCGCATGGCTCCGGGCCCCCTTCCCGGAACCTCGAAAGAGTTTGTGCCACCTTGGAGGTGAGGGTGTCCCAGATCGCAGGCGAGCCCGGGAATCAGGACTTCGTAGAGGTCCGGCTGCCCGCTGCGGGTGCCTACCTGTCGGTGCTGCGTACGGCCACGGCCGGTCTCGCAGCGCGCTTGGACTTCACTCTCGACGAGATCGAGGATCTTCGCATCGCGGTCGACGAGGCCTGCGCGATCCTGCTTCAGCAGGCCGTGCCGGGCTCCGTCCTCAGCTGCGTCTTCCGGCTCGTCGAGGATTCTCTTGAGGTGACGGTGGCCGCCCCGACGACGGACGGCCGGGCACCGGAGCGCGACACCTTCGCCTGGACGGTGCTCTCCGCACTGGCCGGCAAGGTCGACTCCTCGGTGGCCGACGACCGTACGGTCAGCATCAGCCTCTACAAACAGCGCGGCGCGGGACCCGGGCCGGCGTGAGCAACGGGAACGGGGACGGTCCTGTGCGGGACGAGACGATGCGACCAGGGGTGGTGCGCGCAGCAGGCATCCCGGAACAGCAGGCCCTGCCCCATCCGGTGGACGGGGCGGACGGGCCTGCGGGCCGTACGGTCGCGGTGGAGCAGTCGCAGGCGGAGCGGGCAGGCCAGATGAGCGAGCACGGGCACCACGATCCACACGACCGCAGCGGGGCGCGGGCGCTGTTCATCGAACTGCGTGCGCTTCCCGACGGGTCGCCCGAGAAGGCGGAGCTGCGCAATCGGCTGGTGCGGATGCATCTGCCGCTCGTGGAGCATCTGGCCCGCCGGTTCCGCAACCGCGGCGAGCCGCTGGACGACCTCACCCAGGTCGCCACGATCGGCCTGATCAAATCGGTGGACCGGTTCGACCCGGACCGCGGCGTCGAGTTCTCGACGTACGATGAGAGCCAGGCCTCGGGCGAGTTCTTCGCCGGCTTCATCACCGAGAAGTCGCTCAGTGTCGACAACCTCTTCGTCTTCGTCCTGATCATGGCGA